>DATKKY010000132.1:0-7864 GCA_035542695.1 bacterium
AGTCAAGTTCGGGGTCGAAGTGAAGCGAGTCATGAAGAAGGTGCTGCCGGAGCTGGACGGGGCCTTCTTCAAGCTGCTCGATGTCGAGTCGGCCGATGCCCTGAGAGCGAAGATCAAGACCGGGCTGGAAGCAGCCTACGAACGCGAAGCTGTCTCCAAGGCTAAGCAGGAGATCCTCTCGCGGATAGCTGAGGAGAACTCTTTTGAGGTGCCTGAGGGCTTTCTGGCGATGGCTGTGGAATCTATGCTCAAGCCTTACCGCCAGGAGTTCGAGCAGGCCGGCGAGGCCGACGCCGAAGCCAAGCTCGGCGAGGTCCGCGAGAAAATCAAGCCCGTTGCCCTTAAACTGGTCAAGGAGGAATTCGTTGTTGACGAAATAGCAAGGAGAGAAAGCATCTCGGTGGAGGAGAAGGAGATTGAGGAGATCCTTGAAGCCCTTGCAGCGAGGCGCGGCATATCGGTCGAGAGTGCCCGAGCTGAGGCCGAGAAGTCTGATGAGCCGGGCCGCTGGCGCAGAGAGATCGTCAGGAACAAGGTACTTGATTTTCTTTTCCGGAATGCTGAAGTTCAGGGGTGATCCTGTTTAGGAGGAGAATATGGGGCTTGTTCCGATTGTTGTCGAGCAGACAGGACGTGGCGAACGGGCGTACGACATCTTCTCGCGGCTCTTGAAGGACCGGATCATCTTCATCGGCACGGGCATCGATGAGAACGTGGTCAATCTCACGATTGCCCAGATGCTCTTCCTTGAGGCCGAGGATCCCGATAAGGACATCTATCTTTACATAAACTCGCCGGGCGGTGTGCTGCCGGCGGGGCTGGCTATCTATGACACCATCCAGTACATCAAGCCGGATGTCTCCACCATATGCATGGGGCAGGCTGCAAGCCTTGCGGCCCTGCTCTTGGCAGCCGGCACCAAAGGCAAGCGTTCGGCGCTTCCTCACGCGCGCGTGATGATCCACCAGCCGCTGGGCGGGAGCCAGGGTCAGGCGACCGACATTGAGATCTACACCAAGGAGATCGTGACTCTCCGGGAGCGGCTGAATGAGATCATGGCCACCCACACCGGGCAGCCGATTGAGAGGATCATCAAGGACACCGACAGAAACTACTTCATGTCGGCTGAGGAAGCGAAGGAATACGGGCTGATAGACGAAGTGATATACAAGAAGAAGTAGCGAGGAGACGATGAAGCGCAAGGTTGGCGTTCGAGGGGAGATTTCCTGCTCGTTCTGCGGCCGTGGCAAGGAAGAAGTCTCGAGACTGGTGTCCGGCCAGAACGTATATATCTGCGGTGACTGCATCAAGCTTTGTAGCACCATTATCGAAGACGACGTCAAGGCGCAGGAGCTGGCAACCCCCCGCAGCCTGCCCAAGCCGGCCGACATTAAGAGCTTTCTGGATGAGTATGTGATCGGCCAGGAACGCGCCAAGAAGATCCTCTCAGTCGCGGTTTACAACCACTACAAGCGGATAACATCGCCGCCGGCCAAAGACGGCGTCGAAATCCAGAAGAGCAACATCCTGCTGATCGGGCCGACCGGCACAGGCAAGACCCTCTTGGCGGAGACCCTCGCCAGGTATCTCAAGGTGCCCTTTGCGATAGTGGACGCCACAGCCTTCACCGAGGCAGGTTATGTCGGAGAGGACGTGGAGAACATCCTCGCCCGGCTGCTTCAGAATGCGGACTACAATCTGCCGGCCGCTGAGAAGGGCATCGTCTATATTGACGAGATCGATAAGACCTCCCGCAAGCAGGATAGCCCCTCCATAACGCGGGACGTTTCGGGGGAAGGGGTGCAGCAGGCGATGCTCAAGATCCTGGAGGGCACCGTCGCCAACGTGCCTCCCCAGGGAGGCCGGAAGCATCCCCAGCAGAGCTTCATCAAGGTCAACACCAAAGATATCCTGTTCATTTGTGGGGGCTCCTTTGATGGTCTGGACAAGATCATCGAGCGGCGCCTGAGATCAAGTTCGATCGGCTTTGCTGCCGACGTCAAGAAGAAGCAGGAGAAGAAGCTGGGTGAGATTCTGCGCCTGGTGGAGCCTGATGATCTCCTGAAGTACGGTCTGATCCCCGAGATGGTGGGCCGGCTTCCAGTGGTATCGACCCTGGACGAGCTCGATGAGAGCTCGCTGGTATCGATTCTGACCCGTCCCAAGAATGCGCTCAGCAAGCAGTACCAGCGGATGTTCGAAATGGAAGGCATCAATCTGACCTTCGAGGACGAGGCCCTCGCGGCGATTGCCTCCCGGGCGCTCAGGCTCAACACCGGCGCCAGGGGCTTGAGGTCGGTGCTGGAAGAGAAGATGCTCGACCTGATGTTCGATCTGCCCTCGAGCAAAGACATCAAGGAATGCGTTATCACCAAGGATTTCGTCCTGGCTGGAGAGGGTCAGCCCCTGTTCGGCCGGATTGCTAGCCGGCGGCGACGCTGAGTTCCATCTCTCCTTGAATCAGAATCTCATCCCATCTACACTGTCCCTCGTCTAAGCCAATTGGCTGGGGACTGAGGTTACAGTGAAGCGGGATCGCAGACTTCCAGAGCCAAGCCTTTTCACTCCGGGACCGGTGCCCGTATCCAGAGCGGCCCGGGAAGCGCTCGGACTTCCGATGATTTACCACCGATCGGAGGACTTCGAGCGAGTCTGGCGTGACCTTGGCCGGGACCTCGCCGTTGCCTTCGGTACGGATGGCGAAGTTTGCATTCTCACGGCATCGGCGACCGGTGCGATGGAAGCCGTAATTGCCAATCTCTTCTCGCCCGGGGACCGGGTGTTGGTGCCGGCGGGCGGCAAGTTCTCGCGGAGATGGGTCGCGATCTCGGAGGCCTACGGGCTTGAGGCTGTGCCGCTGGCCCTGGCTCCCGGCAAATCGCCGTCGGCCGAGGCGGTGGCCGAGGCGGTCCGTGCGGATGGCGGGATCTTGGGCGTCCTGCTTGTCCATTGCGAGACCTCGACCGGAGCCCTGACCGATCTTGAAAGCGTGGCTCGGGCCGTGCACGATCTCGAGAAGCGCCAGGGCCGCCAGGTACTCGTGGTGGGCGACTGCGCGACCAGCTTCTTGGTCGACGAGCTGCGCATGGATGCTTGGGGCCTTGATGCCGCCCTGGGTGCTTCTCAGAAGGGACTCCTGGCGCCGCCCGGGCTAGCTTTCGTGGCGCTCGGAGCGAGGGGGCGGGCGCGGTGCCTCGCGAGCAGGTCGCCGCGCTACTACTTCGACCTCAGGAAGTACTTGAATGGCGAGCGCCCGCCTTTCACGCCGGCGATATCGCTGGTGCAAGCGGCGGCGGCTTCGCTCCGAAGCCTTCTCGATCTGGGGCTGGAGCGAGTCTGGAGGGCCAACCGGGCTTCGGCGGACGCGCTGCGGATGGTGGTTGAGGCTGCGGGCTTTACGCCCGTGGCGGATCACCCGTCGGCCGGCGCAGTCGCTTTCTGGGTCGGCCGGATAGAGGCGGAGCAGCTTGCGCGAAGGCTCGCCAGCGATCACGGTGTGGTGGTCGCCGGCGGCCACGATGATCTCAAGGGCAAAGTGCTTCGGGTCTCGGGCATAGGCAAGGGACCGAGCGAGATCCGTCGTTTCGCCCGGGCCCTGGAGGCATCGTTGGCAGCACTCGGAGCCCGATGCAATCTGGCCGACATCGAGGCTCGACTGGACGCTAGGCTGGAGGACGCACGGATATGGGAGTGACGGCGGTCATCGGTGTGCAGTGGGGCGACGAGGGCAAGGGCAAGATCGTGGATGTGCTCGGCGAGCGCGCCGACATCGTGGTGAGATGCCAGGGAGGTTCCAATGCCGGCCACACCGTCCTGGCGGACGGCCGCACCTTCGTGCTTCACCTGGTGCCCTCAGGGATACTGCGGGAGGACACGCTGTGCCTCGTCGGGAACGGCGTCGCTGTGGACCTGGAGTTGCTGGCCGCCGAGCTCGACCAGCTTGCCCGCTCGGGCATCGCGACCTCCGGCAGGCTCATAGTCTCGAAGCGCGCCCACCTGGTGCTGCCGCATCACAAGCGGCTCGACCAGGACCAGGAGGCTCGGCGCGGCGGAGCCAAGATTGGAACAACCATGCGCGGCATTGGGCCGTGCTACAGCGACAAGTACGGACGCTTCGGCATCCGGCTGGGCGATATCTTAGAGCCGCAGATCTTGAAGAGCCGCCTGCAAGCGGCTGGGCGGGCTTACGAGCGCTCGGGTAGCGCCAAATCGCCTTTCGATGCCGACGAGGTCGAGGCCTACTGCCGCACTTATCTCCCGCTTGCGCGGGAAGTCTCGGGTGACGTGGTCACGATTCTCCTGGACGCGGTGGGCAACGGCAAAGAGATCGTGCTGGAAGGGGCACAAGGCTTTCTGCTCGACATAGATCACGGCACCTATCCCTATGTGACATCCTCCAATACGGGAGTGCATGGTCTCCTCACAGGTTCAGGGTTGCCCCCGTCGAGCCTGGATAGCGTGGTCGGAGTCCTCAAAGCTTACGTGACCAGGGTTGGTGAGGGCCCGCTGCCGACCGAGATGGAGGAGCCCTACCAGACCCAGGTCAGGGAGCGGGGCCGGGAGTTTGGGGCGACCACGGGCAGACCCCGCAGGTGCGGGTGGCTGGACCTGGCGGCCCTCGAGTACGCTTGCTCCCTGAACGGCGTCACGGCGCTGGTGGTCACCAAGCTGGATACGCTTGCGGGTCTGGATGCTCTCAAGCTGGGCGTGGGGTACGAGCTGGGGGGCGCGCCCGTGGCGGCCTTCCCGACCGAGACCGAGTCGCTCGCCGACTGCGCATGCCGGTACGAGGAGTGCGAACCCTGGCCTTGCGTGGCGGCGGCAGGGCGGCCTCTCGCGCCGGCGGCGCGTGCCTACCTGGCAAGGATCGAAGCCGCCACGGGCGCGCCCGTAGTGATGGCCTCGACCGGGCCTGCCAGGGACGACATCGTCCAGCTTCAAGATTGACTTCAAAAGGCCTTTCCTATACATTGAGCGTGGTCGGGCGTGTAGCTCAGGCGGTAGAGCACCTGCCTTTTAAGCAGGAAGCCCTGGGTTCAAGTCCCAGCACGCTCACCATTACCCTGCAATGAACTACACCATCTCTCAGAAGATCGGGGCTGGCAGCTTTGGCGTGGTCTATCGAGGGCGTGACCAGGCCAGCCGCCGATGCGCGATCAAGCTTGCCGAGGCCAAGGACCCCGTCGCCACCGGCTTGCTTCAGGCTCAATTCCAGATGCTGGCCGAACTCCGTCACAAACGCATCGTCGCCGTCCTTGACTTCGATCTCCATTCGCCGCGGGGACCGATGCTGGTGATGGAGCTTGTGGAGGGCCTTAATCTGGGGGCCTTCGTTAGCTCTCACAGTGACAGCGAGCTCGTGACCATCACTCTTCAGATTCTGGATGCGCTGCGCTACCTTCACGGCCGGGGGCGGCTTCATGGCGATCTCAAACCCGACAGTATCATCGTGGTGGGTGACGGCGCGGAACTTGATATCAAGCTGGTGGATGCGGGGCTAGACTTCGGGGAGGCGTCACGGCTGCCTGAGCTGGCCGGCACGCTGCCCTACCTGGCTCCCGAGATAATCCGTAATCTGCCCGCCGATGGCCGCAGCGACCTCTACTCCCTGGGAGTCACGCTTTACGAGGTGCTGACCGGCACATGTCCCTTCCGAGGTTCGACGGCTGCGGAGATCTTGACGGAGCACCTCGAAGTGATCCCGCCCGAGCCGACTTCGATCAAGCCAACCATCGCGCCTCAATGGAACATCTTCATCGCGGGTCTGATCAAAAAAGAGCCCTTTGCCCGGTATCGGGATGCTACCCAGGCTGCTCTCGAGCTGGGCAAGCTGTTCGGCCAGCGGACCGCGGCGGCGGTGCACTTCGTGCCGCCCTCGGACCTGGGGCTCGCGGGCCTCGAGGCTGAGGCCCGGCGGGTGCGCGATTTTGTGGCAGCGGGACCGGCCGGCGGCGGGGAGCCTCTGGTGATCTGCGGCCGGCGGGGCTCTGGGGTGGAGCGGTTGACGGCAGTTGGTGAGGTTGCAGGGAAGGTGGGTGGGTCGAGGGTTTCCCGCATGTCGCTGAAGCCGGGGATGCCTGCCCTGGCACAAGTTGTGGAGGTGCTTCGGGCAAGCGTGGTACCCGGCGGCGCTCGAGCCCGTGGAGCCCAGGTGACCGGCCGGGCTGGTGGCGAAGCGAGCCCGGACCGCTCGGCGGGCTACGCCGAAATCATCGAAATCCTGAAGCGTGATGGCAAGAGCGGCCCGGGCCATCTGGTGATTCTGGATGGTTGCGAAGCGATAGAGGCAAGTGAGTTAGAGGCGCTCCGCAAGGCTGCCTCGTTGGCTGGCAAGCAAGCCAGGATGATCCTGGGCTATCACACTGAGGATCCTGCTCCAGGTCGAGCCCTCGGAGCGACGGGGGCCGAGTTGATCGAGACCGGGCCGCTGAGCGCCGAGGCCGTCGAGGCTCTGCTCAAGAGCCACTTTGGAGTTCCGGCGCTGCCGGAAGGCCTGAGTGAACATATGCACCGGGCCACTCGCGGTAACCGGCGCGAGCTGGAAGTAGCCGTCGCGCGCCTGTGGAAACTCCGCGGACTGGCCTACGCCGTCCAGGGTGACCTCGTGGGCCTAACCTGGGACCGCAGGATCGCCGTTCCGGCAAGCCCGGGCGAAATGCTTCAAGAGGTGTTGGCCGAGCTGGACCCGCTCGAGGCCGAAATCATCGGCCTGGTGGCCGCCAACGGTGGCGAACTGGCGGTCAGGGCGATCCGTGAGTACTACTCGCCCCGCGATTGCGCGCACGCTCTGGCCAATCTCCTGGATGAAGCGCTTCTCGAGAGAGTCGAGGGCCCGACCACAGTCAGGCTGAGCCGAGACGGGCTGTCGGAGGCCATACTCCGAGCGATGGGTGCTGAATGGATCAAGACCTCGAGCGAGCGGTTGGCCTCCATCTTGGAGTCTGACGTCCGTAACGAGGGTGAATGGTATGGCCTGGGGTTGCTTCATCTCAAGGCGGGCGAAGGCGGCCGAGCTTGCGCTGCCTTCCAGCGAGCTGGCGACTACTATGCCCGCTTCTCGCCGGGAGATGCGGCTTTGGCTTACAGCGAGGCGCTGAAGTGCGCTCCCGCCGGAGCGCCCTCGGCTGAGCTGGCGCGAAAGCTCGGCGAGGTGAGGCTCGCCCGGGGCGACCTCAATGGCGCGTTGGCCGCGTTCGAGCAGGGCTCGGCGATAGAACCGTCGTTGCGCCGGAATGTGGGTTGGGTGCGTGGCCTTCGGGGCGACCTGGAGGACGCGGCGCAGATTCTCAGGGAAAGCGAGCAAACCGCCGCGGCTCGTGGAGATCTTGCGGATCGGGCCCGGGTGCTGTCCGACCTGGGCCACATATATGGCCTGGAAGGCAAGCGGGACCTTGCCCTAGCCTGCCTCCGGGAGGCCAAATCTTTCTTCGGGCAGGCCGGACTCGAGTTCGAGGCAGGCCTCGCAACCTATCGGATGGCGATTGTCATGATTCGGACCGGCGGAGTGGCCGCCGCTACGGCCGCCTGGGAAGAGGCCCGGGGTCTCTTCGAGCGGGCCGGCGCGCGGCACCATGTAGGGTTGTCGCTCATGGCTTTGGCGACTTGCTACCGCCGGCAGATGGACTTCGCACGGGCGGCCCGGCTGTTTGAAGACGCGCTGGCTGCCTTTGAAGCTACCAAGTCGCTCGCTTCCAAGGCAACTTGTCTTCAGAACCATGCGCTGATGCTTGTCGATACGGGCGATCTGGAACTTGCGGGCAGGCTCGCGCAGGAGGCCATGGAGCTGCACGCCCTGCTCGGAGACCAGCCTTCCGTGATACTGACTCGCCTGGTCTTGACAGCGGTAGACCTGGAAGCCGGGAAT
>DATKKY010000133.1:0-7585 GCA_035542695.1 bacterium
TGTCACGCGGCCTGCAGGGAGGAAGGCGCAGGCGTCGTGCCACCCTGCGGCTACGCCGCTTAGCCACACCGTTGGGCCTCATAGGAACCGGAAGGAGGAGAACCATGAAGAGACTGGCATTCATCGCAGTTGTCCTTGTCTTTGCGTGCGTCGCATTCGCGGCAGGCACACTACCAAAGGGCTGGTATCTCGCAGGCAGCAACCCGGAGGATTACAGCGTCACGTTGGATCA
The DNA here is from genome assembly GCA_035542695.1 of bacterium. GTDB lineage: Bacteria > Arandabacterota > Arandabacteria > Arandabacterales > Arandabacteraceae > DATKKY01. The sequence continues at coordinate 233 of DATKKY010000133.1, forward strand.
CGCTCAGGTCCACAGTGGGGCGTTCAGCGCACTTCTGGCCTCGCAGCTGGCAACGCCGCGCGGGTTCGGCACGTTGATGCAAACGGTGCAGGCGGATTCGTACAGGGGCCAGAGGATCAGATTCACGGCGTATGTCCGCTCCGAGGGAATCGAGAACTGGGCGGGGCTGTGGTTTCGTGTAGACGGCGCTGGCAGTCAACCGGCAATGTTAGCTTTCGACAACATGCACGACCGGCCCATCAAGGGAAGCACGGAATGGCAAGCGTATAGCGTCGTGCTCGATGTTGCTCGAGAGGCTTCGGCAATCGCGTATGGAGTGCTGCTGACCGGGCCGGGGAAGGTCTGGATAGACACGGCCCGCATTGAAGTCGTGGACAAGAACGTTCCGACCACCGGCGGGCCGGCGCCATCAATGCCTTCGGAGCCAACAAATCTGGATTTCGAGCTGTGAGGGCTGAGGCCCAACAAGCGGCGCGAGGTGACGTCCCCGTTTCGCGGGAACGCCCCTGAACCGGGGCGTTAGGGTTCCAGGGGCGTGGGGTGAGGGGTGGTCACGGATTGTGACCACCTCGCGGGTGGAGGTGGCGGAAATGGGGTGCAGAGATGTCGAAGGCAGTGGCAGTCAGGGTCGGAACCATCCAGCAGCGCGTCCTGCTGGTTCGTAGCGAGAAAGTCATAATAGATGCGGACTCGGCTGAGTTCTACGGTGTTAGCACCAAGGCATTGAACCAGGCAGTCCGCCGCAACAGGGGGCGCTTCCCGGTAGATTTCATGTTCTATCTGACAGAGAGCGAGAAGTCGGAGGTGGGAACAGTTTGTGACCACCTATCACGGCTGAGGTACTCCCGGACTCCGCCGAGTGTCACGCCGCCTGCAAGGCGAGGGGCGCAAGCGACGCTCCACCTAGCCCCGCCGCTCGGCCACACCGTTAGGCAGCCGGGGCTGGTGATGCTATGAAAGAGGGAGAGCGGCCAGGCCGGCGGTTCCATGGAGATCCAGCTAGGTTGCGGTCGCCAGAGCGAGTGGCGATGCTTGAGCCGGAGCGTGTAGTCGCACTCAGTCTTGAGGGTGACTCAGTCGAGACGGTGTTGGACGTCGGAACCGGAACGGGCCTGTTCGCGGAGGCATTCTCGGCATGCGGCCTTGCGGTCACCGGAGTAGATCTGAACGCGGACTTCCTCGACGTTGCGCAGCAGTATGTGCCGAAGGGTCGCTTCGTGGAAGCACCAGCCGAGGCGTTACCCTTCGCAGATGACTCATTTGACCTTGTGTTCATTGCACATGTGTTGCACGAGGCTGACGATCCAGTCCGCGTACTCCAGGAGGCGGCTCGAACGGCTCGCAAGCGGGTCGTGGTTGTGGAATGGCCGTTCCGGGTGGAACCCTACGGGCCACCGCTGGAGCATAGATTGGAGCCGGACAGGATCGCGGATCTAGCTCGGTCGGCAGGACTGTCTCAGCAGGCGCATGCGGTCCTATCACACGTTGAGATATATGCGTTTTCGGCGGCCTGAGCCAATTAGGGGGCCAGAAGGGGCTGCCCTACAAGTGGCTCAAGGGGACCCCGGCGAGTGTCACGCCGCCTGCAAGGCGAGAGGCGCAAGAGCCGCGCCGCCCTGCGGCGGGGCCGCTTAGCCACGGCGTTGGAGGGTCAAATCGGCTTGCGCCGAGCCTGAGAGGGGCGCGTGAGCAGCTACTATGCTGAGAATCTGGCAGGCCGACGTCTCCAGCGATGCTACGAGGTGGCTTCGCCCCGAGTTCGGCAATACTTGGAGGCAGAGATCCAGCAAGTTGTTTCACTGGTCCGGCCGAGAGATGCGGTGCTGGAATTGGGGTGTGGATACGGTCGGGTTGCATTGAGACTCGCAGAGACGGTGGGGAGCGTGGTGGGCATAGACACGGCAGTGGAGAGCTTGGCCTTGGCGCGAGAGCTAGACCGTGGGCACAAGTGTGAGTTCATGCAGATGGACGCCACAGATCTGGCGTTCGGCGCCGACAGGTTCGATGCGGTGGTGTGTGTTCAGAACGGCATCTGTGCCTTCGGGGTGGATCAAGCGGTGCTCATGAGCGAATCCCTTCGAGTGGCGCGCCCTGGAGGGCTAGTCCTCTTCTCAACGTATTCGGACCGGTTCTGGCAGGATCGGCTGGCCTGGTTCGACGCTCAGGCGTCGGCTGGGTTGATCGGCGCGGTCGACCGGGCGCAGTCTCGGGACGGTGTGATAGTTCTGGAAGATGGGTTCCGGGCCGGGCGGGTCACCCCGGAAGGCTTCAAGGCGTTGTGTTCTTGCCTCGGGAGAGAGGGGCGCATCACCGAAGTGGACGAATCGAGCGTATTCTGTGAGTTGGTGAAGTAGAATGCTACCCAACAAGCGGCTCAAGCGGACTCGGCCGAGTGTCACGCCGCCTTCAGGGACAGAGGCGCAGGCGTCGCGCCACCCTGCCCCGGCGCCGCTTAGCCACACCGTCAGGGAGATTCTGAATATCGGGACGGGGCGTTGCCTTCCTGGCAATGGAGGAGGGTGAAGATGCTACGCTGCTTCGCACTGCTGGCGATGCTGGTTCTGTTGTGCAGTACTTCCTGTGGCGAACGGACTTGTGAAACGCCGGAACCTCAAGAGCCTGAGTGTGAGTATCCGACCATGCTCCACCCGCTCTCGCCGCAGACCCTGGATAGTCTACGGACGGCCTATGCTGCTCAGAATCCTGGTGTCTACGTTAACTTGAATGAGTATGGCTTCCCCAGATCACTGCGGGCGGCTCGTGAGTGGCATCTTCCCAAGAGCCTTGATGATGCGACTCTGATCGGCCGGGCAAAGGCAGCCATAGTGGCGAACGCGCGAGTCACTGGGGTGTCTGATTCTTCCTCGTTACATCTGCTGTCATACAGCCGTGACAAGGGAGTCTTTATGGTCTGGTTTGGTCCTCAGATTTGCAAGGGGCTGGAGGTCCTCGACACTCATATAGGCGTGTGGGTGGATTCAGTTGGTGTCGTGGCGATGGATGGCAACTACTATCAGGGGGTCTGCGTCCCTCACGTCGGCTTGGTGCCCGCAAGTCAGGCGCAGGACAGCATTCTTGGGCTGAAGATCACGTTCTATCCTGACGGCGGCCCCGATACGTTCGTGGTGGCAGGTGATTCGTTCCGGGGCGTGCCGGCCAGGGAGATTGTGGTTCATCAGCTCACGTCAGCCGTAGAGCTGAGGGTTGCGTGGCGCATCCCTGTTGGGCCCGGTGAGTCGCCATGGTGGTATGTCTATGTTGACACTATGGATGGCGAGAGACTTGGCGTAGAACAGCTGGTCGACTTTTAGAGGGGCTCCCTAACAAGTGGCTAAAGCGGAGTCCGCCGAGTGTCACGCCGTTATGCGGACGAGGAGACAATGGATAGGGGCTTCGTCCTATGATCTATTTCATTGGCGGACCTCCAAGGGTCGGCAAATCGATCATTGCCAGGGCGATTACCATGAAGCATGGCATCAGCGCCGTCTCGACTGATTCTCTGGGGGCAGTGTTGGAGACCGTTTTGGACCCGGAAGCAGAGCCAGGCCTGTTCACTATCAGTCGGTTCAATGAAATGGCTGAAGCAGATCGGATAAGGCTGATGGCAAGGAATACGACTAGGCGTATTGACTACCAGATAGAGGAGAGCGTGGCGGTTTGGCGAGCTGTGAAGCCTTTTGTCTTGAGGGAGCAAGATGAGGGCCGGGATCTGGTGGCCGAGGGCGTTGCTGTTCTTCCGGAGCTGGTCGCTCAGCTTGAGGGCGTTGGTTACCGGGTTGTGTTCGTTGGGAATAAGGGACACAAGCAGCAGGAGAACATCAAGAGGAGCGCCAAGGAGAATGGGCATGACTGGATGCGGCACGCCAGCGACGAATACATTGATGCTTTTGCGGCATTTGTAGTAGCCATGAGCAGCTACATCGAGAAAGAGGCCCATAGATACGGGTTTGAGTATGTTGAGATGGACAGAAAACCATTCAACGATGCCGCGGCTGAGGTCATGGCTTTGTTGCTGAGGTGATCCAATTGACCCTCGATGAAGCACTGGCGGCCCTCGAAGCCGGGAATATCACGGGCAGCCTCACCTGGAGTTGCGTCGACACGGACTCCGACACGGAGCTTGTTCGCGCAGCAGCGCTGTTCCGCCAGGCCGCCGAAGGCGATCCAGCTTCTCACCTCGACGACGATACTCTTGGCTTCCTGAAGACCCTCCTCAAGGATGAGGAAACAGCTAAGGCCAGCGGTGATTCCAGGCCCGCCTTGCGGGGTGGCGGGAGTAACCTGGGTTCGGCCACACCGTTAGGCGCAGGTAGGGGCTATGAGCGAGAAAGACGTGCGCGCACTTGTTGATGGGATCGTCGAGGCATGGAACGGCCGGGATCTAGGGAGGCTGCTGAGCTATCTGGCGCCGGGAGTGGTCTGGGATGACCCTGCGATGCTTGACGAGCCGGTGGTGGGACACGATGCGGTACGTGCGTTCAGTGAGAGAGTGCTTCGGGCGTTCCCAGACTTCTCCTACCGGATCAGGGAGCCGATTTGTGTAGCTGAATCGGGTACAAGGTGTGTCGTTCCGTGGGAGATCCGAGCTACACACGCCGGCCGCTTCGAGCCGTACGGGTTCGCCCCGACCGGGCAGGTCATCAGGATCCAGGGCGTTGATGTCTTGGAGTTGGAGTCGGGTAAAGTCACCCGCATCGAGACAGTGTTCAACGCAATGTCGGCACTTGAACAGGTCCTTCGCCTCAAGCCCTTGTCAAAGAGCCGGCTGGCAAGGATGGTTGCGGTGGGTTTGCAGAGATGGCGGGCGTCTTGGCTTCGCCTGATGGCGAGGTGTGGGAAGTCATAGCCACGCCGGTAGGCGGGGAGGCTGGTGGAAGGTACAGCAGGGAGTTAGATATGCCTGAATCGCATCGCCCGGATAGCGTTTCGATCCGTTTGATCCAAGCAAAAGATTGGTCCATTGTCCGTGATGTCATTCTGGAGATGTACACGGATGCGCCGCATGCCCTCGGTGGTAGCCTGGCCGAAGAGGAGGCTCGCACAAGACAGGAATGGCAGCAGTATGCAGTGAAGCTCGCGGATACGGCCCGTGGCTGCGGATACTTGGCGGAAGATGCTGCTGGGACCTGCGGGTTTGTCCAAGGGGATGCCGAGTACCCGCTATTGCCACCTGGCGCGGTTGCGGTGTTCAGATTGTGGGTAGCGCCTCGACAACGCGGGACCGGCCTGGGCCGGAAGTTGATGCGTGCCGTGACCGAATGGGCAGCCTCGTGGGGCGCAGAGCAGGTCGCACTGGGCGTGAAACAGACGAATGTAGCAGTGCTGCAATTCTATGAGCACTTGGGATGGCAGGACACCGGAGTACGTCTGCCGAACCCCCAGAACCCCGGCGAGAACACAATCATCATGAGCCGAAGGCTGACGCCAGAATCGCCGAGTGTCACTGAGGCGTGACGTCAGCCGTGCTAGGCACAGGGTGAACATGGCTGAGAATCGAGACACGATGTGTCCTTGAGCCATAATCACAGGCGGCCGATGGTCTGCCGGGTTTTGGCTTGGGGTCGCCTCATGGAGATTCTGGGCAGACCGCTCACGTTGCACGGAAGGGGGTGTCCCATGTCGACACTCGGGCCACGGGTTATGGTGGCACTAATCGTCGCTGCTGTCCTTGTCGTGTCCTGCGAAGATCACACCAAATGCCTGACCCAACCGTCTCCCCCATACTCAGTCTCCGGGCATGTACGCGACGGCGAGGGCAAGGGAATCGATGGAGTGCGCATCAACCAGGGGTGCGACATCGCAGGTGGGGCCGACACTGACACGAGCGGGTATTGGATCATCAGCAATATCTCGGCTGACAGTTGCACGTTCACGCCGGAGAAGGAGGGTTGCACGTTCAGCCCCGGCAGTTGGACTGTCAGCGGCAATGCCCAGAACGTGAACTTCACGGGGAGTTGCGGGCCTCCCTACTCAGTATCCGGCTATGTGCGGGACGCCGAGAATCACGGGATCGCGGGCGTGCATGTGACCAAGGGCTGCGACGTCGGCGGCTGGCATGAGACCGACGCCAATGGCTATTGGGAGATCAGGAACATATCGGATGCGGAGTGCGTTTTCACGCCCGAGAAGGTCGGCTGCACGTTCACTCCGACCTATCGAACCATAGCGGGCAATGCTCGCAATGTGAACTTCACCGGTAGCTGCGCAGGTCAGTAGTTGAGCTTTGAACGATAAGGGACGGCTAACAAGTGGCTATACACGGCCGCGGCAAGGCGACGCCGCCTAGCCACACCGTTAAGCACACGTCATGGAGTTGCAAATGCGTATTACTGTGATTGGGCACAGCACCGTCTTGATTGAGACAGACGGCAAGAAGATTCTCACAGATCCATATTGGGGAAAGTGGGGAAATCTGGCTTACGCGCGTCTTGGCATCCCTGCCAAGTCACGCCAAGAACTGAGCGCAGTAGATGCTGTGCTGATTTCGCATGACCACTGGGATCATGTAGATGGGAAGTATCTTCGGTCGCTTGGGGATACGCCGGTGATAGCGCCACGGCCGACCCGTTGGTTAATCAAGCTGTTGGGCGGGCGAAATGTCTCTGGTATCAAGATGTGGGAGAGCATTTCTATTGGTGGAACCAAGATTACGGCTGTTCCCGCAGTCCATCTGACGGCCGCGGTGGGGTACGTGCTGGAAAGCGAAAACAGGCGGGTCTACTTTGCGGGTGACACCTACTATCGGCCCTTCATGCGAGACCTTGGACGCAAGTATCAATTGGACGTGGCTTTGATGCCGGTCACGACCTACCGTATTCCGATGACGATGGGGGAAAAGCAGGCGGTGCAAGCAGTGCAAGCATTGAAACCAGCGGTAGTGATACCGATCCACTTGGGGATCAAGCCGCGTGCGTTCTTGCTGCGAACGGATCAGACGCCGGAGCATTTTGCACAACGTTTGGCGGAAAGTGGGGTTGCCACCAAGGTGGTGATACTCCGAGATGGCGAAAGCTATGTCGTTTAGCCAAAGCGGGTTAGGTTTGAGAGACAAGTGCGCCTGACCACTGCGGGCGGCCGGCCCGGTCGCTTCGCCCGCTCGTGGGCGGGCGGCCAAAGCCAGACTGGTTCTTCTCTCGATTCTGGTCTCAAACGACCGCGCTCCGGATTGTCTTCGCAGCCAATGCAATGGGGCAAACTGATGATTGTGTACAGAAAGCACTCGGTGATTGAACGTTCGCTTGGCTGTCTGCTTCACCGAATGGAATAAGAATATTCTACAGAAAGGGGCGAGATGTGAAGAGACCGTGGTCTTGGTTGGTGCTTATCTTGTTGTTGATCATGGTGGGAGCTGCC
>DATKKY010000134.1:0-7020 GCA_035542695.1 bacterium
CCATAAGACCGGCGGCAACTCCACCGTCCACTTCATGTCCTATGAGATGGGCCGCGAGAAGTGGCAGGGGGATACACTCGACTTTGTGTGGTTTGACGAAGAGCCACCGGAGGATATCTACTCCGAAGGGAAGACGCGAACACAGGCTGGCGACAACAACAAAGGCGGTATGGTGTTCGTGACCTTTACTCCGCTCCTCGGCATGTCCAACGTCGTGCGCCGGTTCCTTCAGGAGAAGCCCGCCGGGACTGCCGTCGTCAACATGACGATCTACGACGTAGACCATTACACCGACGAGCAGCGAAAGAAGATCATCGCCGGCTATCTGGAGCACGAGCGCGAGGCGCGGTCGATGGGCACGCCCATCATGGGCACCGGCCGGGTCTTCATGGTCGCGGAGTCGGCGTTCGTCATCGCGCCGGTCCAGATCCCCGAACACTGGTGGCTCATCGGTGGCATCGACTTTGGCATCGACCACCCGACCGCGTGGGCTGGGCTGGCCTGGGACAAGGACCAGGATGTCATCTATCTCTGCGCCGAGCATCGGCTCAAGGGCGCGAATATCGCGACCAACGCGGCGGCGATCAAGCGCAACCCGCGCTTCGCGAATGCCCCGGTAGCCTGGCCGCATGACGGCGCGAAGCGGGACGCGGGCTCGGGCGAGGCCATCGGCATCCAGTACAAGCGGGCCGGGTTGCGCATGTTGCCAGCGCACGCGACGGACACGAAGGGCACCAACTCGGTCGAGGGCTCCGTGGCCGAGATCAACGAGCAGCTTCAGACTGGAAAGTTCAAGGTGTTCAACACCTGCCAGATGTGGCTCGAAGAATACCGCATGTATCACCGGAAGGACGGCCTGATCGTTAAGCTAGATGACGACTTGATCTCTGCCTCGCGTTATGGTCACATGATGCGCCGCTTTGCGAAGCCAGCGTCCGAGTGTTGGGACTTGACGAAAAAGCGTAAACAAGGCACTGTCGCCCAAGGCGTCCATTACGACACCCTCAACTTTGGCTTTGGAGAGCGCCCATGGCAATGAACCCGTCCGGCATTACCAGCCAGGACAGCGCGAAGGCCGCGCTCTCTGCCGCACTCGCCGGCCAGTCGGCGCAGCCTCCGCTCAGCATGGACCCGCGCAAGCGTCTCCGTAAGCAGGCGAGCCTCGCCGCGCAGGATCTCGCAACCATGCAATATGGCAACGTGGCGACGGCGCCCGGCCAGATGTATGGTGGTTAATGAATTACGGCGTTCCTGGGTTCCGGCCGGGCGGCGCGTGGGACAGCTACAAGCTAGCTGCCTATGATGCCCTCTATCGCCGCACCCCGAAAGGCCAAGACCCGTACACCTTCGCCGAGAGCAATCTCGCGAAGGGCACCAAGATCCCGACCCCCGGCCTCCAGATGGCAATGAAGAACCAGCCGCAAGACCTGAGCGCCAATAGCGCCTTCTGGGATTTGCAGCGCGTTCTTAACCCGCGGAGCTTCAACTACACGACCACCGGCTATGGCGCCGCGCCGCCGTCTCAGGGGCTTCGCAGCGGCTTCACGCAAGGGCGCTTCTAATGACCATTGATCTCCGCAAGGAAGCCCTGGCCGATGAGGTCGTGCGGGATTACCTGACACTCTCCAGTGGGCGCTTCACCTGGGAGAGTCAATGGGAAGAGGTCGCGAACCTTGTGTGGCCGGACTACCGCTCCACGATCCGCTCGAATGCGGTGTGGACGCCCGGCATCAAGAAGACCGAGCTTCAGTTCGACGTGACGGCCGCGCGGGCGCTCAGCAAGTTCGGCGCGATCCTCGACAGCCTCCTCACGCCGAAGAACTCCATCTGGCACTCGCTGGTTCCCCAGGATGAGAGCCTGAAGAAGAACCGCGACCTCATGCTATGGCTGGAGCAGGTCAACAAGACCATCTTCAAATACCGCTATGCGCCGCGCGCGAACTTCGCCGGCCAGAACGTCCTCACCTATATGGGCCTCGGCGCATTCGGCACCGGCACTCTGTTCATTGATCCGCTCGACCATCCGCGGGAACGCGGGCTCCGCTACAAGCATGTGCCGATCGGCGAAGTCTACTATGCCGAGAATCACCAGGGCCAAGTGGATAAGGTGGTGCGCGCCTACTGGCTCACCGGCCGGCAGGCGATGCAGAAGTTCAAGCCGGACGCCTCGCTGCCTCAGGACTTCATAGACCGTATCAGCGCCTCGAATGCGGCGATGGAAGCGAACTACAAGTTCCTCCACTGCGTGCGGCCGAATGCGGACCGGAACCCCAAGCTCCTCGGGCCGGGGTCGATGATGTACCAGAGCATTCATGTGCTCTATCAGCCCACCGCGCGGACCGTGCTGCGCGAGGGCGGGTTCGACACGTTCCCCTTCATCGTGAGTCGCTATCTGCAAGCGCCGGGCGAAGTCTACGGCCGCGGGCCGGCGATGGAAGTCTTGGCCGCGATCAAGACGCTAAACCAAGAGAAGAAGACGCTGCTGGAGCAAGGCCACCGCGCCGTCGCGCCCGCGCTGCTCACCACCGATGATGGCATTCTAGATGACATCTCGCTCAAGCCCGGCGCCGTGAACCGCGGCGGCATGAGCGCTGAGGGTCGCGCACTTGTCGGCACCGTGCCAGTCGGGAACGTGCAGGTGGGCAAGGAATTGATGGATGACGAGCGCGACGCGATCAACGACGCGTTCCTAGTCAGCCTCTTCCAGATCCTCACCGAGACGCCGGAGATGACGGCGACGGAAGTCATTGAACGCACGCGTGAGAAGGGCATCCTCCTCGCGCCGACCGTTGGCCGGCAGGAGAACGAGAAGCTCGGTCCGCAGATCGAGCGCGAGATTGAGGTGCTCTCGCGTCAAGGCCTGCTTCCGCCGCCTCCAGGTGGTGTGAACATCAAAGCCATGGGCGGGCTGGAGTACGAGATCCAATATGATAGTCCGCTCTCGCGCGCGATGCGCGCCGAGGAAGTGGCAGGCGTCATGCGCTCGATCGAGAGCACCCTCACTATCGTCAACGCGACGCAGGACCCCGAGCCGCTGGACAACTTCAACTTCGATGTCATTGTGCCCGAAGTATCGCAGATCCAGGGCGTTCCGCTGCGGTGGATGAACGGCCCCGACATCATCGCGCAGAAGCGTCAGGCCCGCGCTCAGCAAGCCGCGCGCCAGCAACAAGCCGCGGAAGCACCCGGCCAGGCTGCGCTTATGAAAGCCTCATCTGTGGCCCAGGAGAGCGCGATTCGTACCGGGCAGATGACGCCCGCACAAATGAAGGCGCTTGGCGCGCAGCAAGGCGGAGGACAACAGCAATGAAAGCATGTGTGAAGCAGGGCGAGTGTGAGTGCGTCCTGAAGGGATTTGGGCAGACATTTTGCGCGTATTTCCAGGAGGCGGACAGTGTTGGAGGAGATCAAGCAGCGCGCGGCGCGGCATCTGGTGAAGCTCAACATTCTGGAGCACCGGAAGCAAATGTACGTGCGGACGTTCAAAAGTCCGACGGGCGAAGCGGTGCTAGCGGATCTCGCCCGGTTCTGTCGCTCAAACAAAAGCACGTTCCACGTTGACCCGCGAGTGAGCGCGGTATTGCAGGGACGCCATGAGGTGTTCCTGCGCATCACACAGCATCTTGGGCTCACTCCCGAGCAGCTACTCAACCTCTATGATGGAGCAGATAAATGACGGATACGCCAGCACCGGCCCCGGCACCCAGCCCGGCACCGGCTCCTTCCCCCACACCAGCACCGGCTCCCGCGCCGGCTCCGGCACCTGCCGCCGCCTGGCATGACGGCTTTGACACCGAGACCAAGGGATGGCTCGACAATCGCGGCCTCACCGCTAAGTCGGCTACCGAAGCCTTCGCGGACGTCGTCAAGAGCTACCGCCATGCCGAGCAGAAGTTGGGCGCTCCTGCCGCCGAACTCGTGCGCATGCCGAAGGCCGACGCACCCAAGGAAGCCTGGGATGCGTTCTATAAGGGCATCGGCCGACCGGACGCGCCCGAGGGCTATGGCCTCCAGCCGGGCAAGGACCAGGACCCTGAGCTTGCCGCGTGGTTCTCGAAGCAGGCTCACGAGGCCGGCCTCACGCCAGCGCAAGCCAAGACCATGTACGAGCGCACCCTCGCCATGGTCACCGAGACGGACACGGCGGAGCAGACTGCCATCCAGGAGGCTATCACCGCCGAGCGCACCGGCCTCAAGAATGAATGGAACGAAGCCTTCGACGCCAACCTGGCCGTGGCTCAGCGGGGCTTTGCTGCCGTTGCGCAGCGCGCCGGCCTCAGCGAGGCGGACGCCAAGGAGGCCATTACCAATCTGGAAGGCGAGATCGGCTACGCCAAAGTCATGAAGATGATGCACGCCATTGGCGTTGGCCTCGGCGAGGACAAGGTTGTCTTCGGCGACGGCAACTTCCAGACTGGTGGTGTGACTGTCACCAGCCGGGAAGGCGCGCTTGCCCAGTTGAATGAGCTGAAGCAAGATGCTACATTCCGCAAGGATTACCTCGCCGGCAACGTCGAGGCGCATGCCAAGTGGAACAGGCTCAACCAGATGGCGCACGGAAACGCGGCGTAATGCCCCCAGTCAGTCAAGCGCAACGCGCGTATATGCGCATGGCGGCAGATCCCAAGGAGCGGGCGAAGATGAAAAAGCCCCCGCCCTTGGGCGTTGCCAAGGAGTTCAACGCGGCGGACAAGGGCGGCAAGTTGCCTGAGCACGTCAAGCCAAAGGGTAAGTAGATGGCGAAGAAGTGGATTCAGAACGCGATCAAGCATCCTGGCGCCGAGAAGAAGGCGGCTGCGGCAGCGGGCATGAGCACGCACGCCTATATGGAGAAGCATGCGGGCGACAAGGGCAAGGCTGGCGCGCGTGCGCGGCTCGGGCTCCGTCTGAGCGCGATGGCAAAAAAGAAAAAGTAAGGGTGTTGACACGCTTCTCCTGAAGCTTTAGTTTAAGCCCAACTCGCCCGAGCCGAGGCGTTATGTATCGGCCACCAGTACAGAGCACGGACCCTCGCGAGAGGCGTGCCGCACAGCTCGGGAAGACGAGCACTCGGCCCCCGTTGGGACACGGCCAAAACTAGAGGAACAATTTTGGCTGTAACCAACAGGTAGGACCATGAGCGTCAACCTTCCCAATGTATTCACCCAGCAGTTCACGAATCTCGTTGAGCTTCTGCTTCAGGAAAAAGGCGGCAAGTTCCGTCCTTATGTGAAGAGCGGAACTCACGTCGGCAAGCAAGCCTCGCCGGTCAACCAGGTCGGCGCAATCGCCGCGACCGAGGTTGTGTCGCGCTTCGAGCCGAAAACCCGCACGGATGCGTCGCTCACTCGTCGGTGGGTCTTCCCGCGTTCGTTCGAAACGAACCAGCTCATCGACACGTTCGATCTGCTCCGCACCATCGTGGACCCGAAAGCATCTTACGGCGAGAACGCCGCGCTTGCCTTCGGCCGTCAAACCGATGACCTCATCATCAATGCCGCGCACGGCACTTCGTATATCGGCGAGACCGGCACGAGCACCGAGGCCTTCGACACGACCGCCACCACGTCCGGCGGCATGAAGGTTGCCAACGACTTCGGCGCTTCCGCCGCGATCGGCCTCACCGTCGAGAAGATGGTGGAAATGAAGCGTGCGTTCCGCGCCCACTTCGTTGACCTGGAGATGGAGCAGCCCTGCCTTGCCATCGGCTCGACGCAGGAGGCCAATCTCCTCAACCAGACGAAGGTTGTGTCCACGGAGTACAATGATCGCCCCGTCCTGGTGGACGGCAAGATTGTGCGCTTCATGGGCTTCCACCTGATCATGTCCGAGCGCTTGCTCGGCGGCGGGTCGGGCTCGGATCGCCAGCTCATTGCCTTCGTGCAGAGCGGCATGTATCTCGGTGTCTGGCAGGACATGGAGAGCATCACCGATCGGCGCACGGACCTGCAAGGCAACCCCTGGCAGCTCACGACCATGGGCACCTGGGGCGCCACGCGGCTTCAGCAAGGCAAGGTCGGCCAGATCTTGGCTCGCGAATAACGGGCCATAGGAAAGGGATACTGACATGACCACGCTTGCAGAAAAGTCCACCGAGATCACCAACTTCCTCTCGACGCCGAAGAAGCTGGCGGACGCCTACTACTCCGGGGCTGTGCTCCGCGAGAAGGTCGCGACCGTCGAGAAGGCCAGCGGCGACGGAGACGGCTCGATCTTCGGGTTCTTCCTGTTGCCCTCTGACGCGCGCCTTAGCTCGCTTCAGATCGCGAACGATGCTCTGTCGGGCTGTACTTCGGTCACCATCGGCTTGCATACGATGGATGACGCTGGCAACCTGACGGCGGTCTCCGCGGCGCTCTTCGCGTCGGCGCTGGACATCCACTCGGCCCAGGCCTTCACCAACATCACCTACCAGGCGACTGCGACCAACATTGACAAGGTCGAGAAGCGCCTGTGGGAACTGGCCGGCCTCTCCGCCGACCCGATCAAGAATTATCTCGTGACCCTTACGGCGACGACTGCCGGCTCTGCCGCTGGCACGATCTCCATGAAGGCGACATACACGATCTAAAGAGAAGTCGTGCCAGCACCGGGGCGGGCACGTCTAACAGGCTGGGGGAGTGTCCCTCCCCACTTCCCCAGCCGACCCTTTTAGGAGCCAAGGATGGCCATTATCTACATCGGCAAAAATCGCGGCCAAATTGAGAAGGATGTGGTTCGCACGTCGGGTTCATCGAATTCCACAGATATGGAGTTCACCTACGACACGACCAAAAGCCTGACTCGGCTTGACCTCATGACTTTCCTTGAGGAGCTGGAGGTCTTCTTGCTCCAGTCCATGGTCGAGACTATCAGTCAGTAAGGAGCCACCATGGCCGTTGTCGGTCTGGGCTATACGAAGCAGGCCACGGGCGCGCAATTCGCCTACACGAGCGACAGCAACTCCGCCGCCGTAGCAACAGTGAAGGCCGATGTGGCGGCGCTGGTCTATACGACCCTGGCGGCAGCGATCGCTACTGCTGTCGCAGATGGCGCGAGCCC
>DATKKY010000135.1:0-3534 GCA_035542695.1 bacterium
ACTCAACCGGCTGGCCTTGCCACAGGGACCCTGAGCCGCACCACAGGGCGTAGTTACCGCAGTAAGTCCGCTGGTTGGTGCGATAGGTGTCGATGTGCCAGTAGTTGATGTTGGTCTGAGAGGCAAGGGCTCTAACGTCAATATGCTTGAAGCAGTTGGTGTTCCACGGAGGGTTGGTGCCGCAGGAGTCTCCAGGGCCGCGTTCGAAGCACCACGTCTCGAGCGGCCCGGGACCGCCCGTGGCCTCACCCCCGTGGCCCATGTTGGGATCCCCTGGGCAGTAAGAGGCGTTGCTGTGGACCTGCACCCAGGTGGTATCCCCGGCCGACATGAGTACCATGGGTGCGTCGGTCGTGGAGAGCTTCAGGGTTGATACCGGGGGGGCTACAAGAGCCGGCCGCTGCGTGAACGCGACAGCCGCCGCGGCACTCAGAAGACAGAAAACGACAGCAATTGCTAGGGTCTTCCTTGCGATCATGGCGTGCCTCCACAAGTGGGCCTGTGCGTGGTCCAGACTCGCGAATGAATAGAGCTTGACCTTATTTATTATACCACACTTCCTGCAAATCGTGAAGGTGGCTGGTGCGCTGTCCCCGGGCTCGCGGACGAGGCAGTCCGGGCGCTCGCGAGCTTAGAGGAGCCCCGTCCCTGACAGCACCGACAGGATGCCGGCGCCGATAACCGCGGCCAGCGCGACCCGGCGGAAGGCCCGCTCCGGAATCCGCCGGCTCAACTTGCTGCCCGTCAGGGCGCCGAGCACCATCGCCGGCAGGAGTAAGCCCGAATAGGCAAGCACCGTGCGCGATATGAGGCCGCCTACAAGGAAGATCGGGATGGTCGCAAGGTTGAGGAAAAGGAAATAGGCGATGAGGCTGGCTCTGAAGGTATCCCGGGCCATACCCTGGTTGGCCAGAAAGAGGATCACCGGCGGCCCGCTGGCCGAGGTTACTCCGTTGAGGACACCGCTCGTGATGCCTGCAGCAACCATGCCAAGAGTCTCGCGGCGGATGGGCCGCTCAAACCCCGCCAAGAAGGCCAGACCAGAGAGGGCCACGAGACAACCGATGACCGTCTTGAGGAGACCTACGTCAAGCGAAACCAAGAGATAGGTTCCGATAGGCAGGCCGACAATGCCCGCAAACATCAGCGGTAGCAGCCGCCGGAGATTAGCAGTAGTGCGGACTTCGCGGTACAGCAACAGGTTGAGAAAGGTGCTCAAGACCAGCATCACCGGCACAGTCACCTTGGGAGCGAGGAACAGGACTAGTATCGGGACGGTCACCAGCGAGAAGCCGAAACCGAGTGTGCCTTGGACCAACCCTGCCACAAAGACCACAGCCAGCCCAACTGCCAATGGAACAAGTCCAAGCATGCTGCCATCCTCTCGTCAGCGGTAGCTACAGGCTGGTAGCGCCTCTGTTCGAACGCTCTCTTGTACCATGCGCCCCTCCGTCTAGCAAGTCCCGAAGAGCCCCATCTCGCGGGCACCGGCCGGGCGTCTCCCCCGTCGGCCGACTCCGGCTACCCGGCAAGCCCACGCGGGTTTCCGGGAGCACTTAGGAATTGATTGCCATGCGATCAGTGCCGATGTATAATTGAATAAATGCTCATATGTGCCTGTGGTCAACACAACACCGACAGAGGTGAGATTAATGAAAAACTCGAATGATCGTCGCTATCTCGATCAGGACCGAGTGGCCAGAGTCCGCGGAGCGATGGTCGGCGACGCGATTGTCCAGGGCCTTGCCGAAACCTTCAAGGCGATTGGCGACCCTACGCGGACCAAGATGCTTTACGTGCTTGGCCGTGAGGAACTCTGCGTCGGCGATCTCGCGGCGCTCTTGGGCATGTCACCATCTGCGATATCCCATCAGCTTAGGGTGCTCAGGCACCTCAGGTTGGTGCGCAATCGCAGGCATGGCAGGGTCACCTACTATGCCCTGGATGACATGCATATCCGCAACCTGATGACCGAGGGACTCCGGCACGTGATAGGCCAGGAGACAAGCTGAGCGTGGGCCGCTACCATATGACGGGAAGCCTTGGAGACGGCAAGGGAGTCGCCCTGGTGGGCAA
Source organism: bacterium (assembly GCA_035542695.1). Lineage (GTDB taxonomy): Bacteria > Arandabacterota > Arandabacteria > Arandabacterales > Arandabacteraceae > DATKKY01. The sequence continues at coordinate 2,077 of DATKKY010000135.1, forward strand.
TCCCAACGTCGGTAAGAGCGTCATCTTCGCCAGTTTGACGGGTCACTATGTCACGGTCAGCAACTACCCTGGCACTACCGTCGAGATCTCCCGTGGCCACGCCCACCTGGATGGTAGCGATGTCGAGATAATTGATACGCCCGGCTCGGCCAACCTGGTACCAATGAGCGAGGACGAGCAGGCCACACGCGACATCCTGCTCTCGGGCGAGGTGGGCCGGGTGATTCAGGTGGCCGATGCCAAGAATCTTGAGCGCTCGCTAGCGCTTTCCCTCCAGCTTGCCGAGGCGGGCCTGCCCTTCGTCATTGCTCTAAATATGATGGATGAAGCCGAGAGCCGCGGGATCGAACCGAATGCGAAGCTCTTGAGCGAAATCCTAGGGGTGAAGACCATCCCGACCGTGGCGACCCGACGCCGGGGCATTGACAAGCTGGCGAAGGCCGTGGGGGCTGCCGGCAGGTCGCCCCTCCGAGTGGAATACGACGCGCCCATCGAAGATGCCATCGCCAAGATTGAACCGATGCTCCACGGATACGCCATCGCTCCCCGGAGCCTTGCCCTAATGCTGCTCTCCGGTGACGCATCAATGACCTCATGGGCCAGGCACCATCTGGCAGCGGCGGATATCGCCGCCGTGGAGCAAATCCCACACCAGCTCCAGGCCCGCTACTCCGAGCCCCTGAGCTACGTTATGGCGAAAACCCGTTGGGCCAAGGCCGCCTCCATCGTGGAGCAGGCCGTGAGCCACACCGGTGCCGTGAGCCCCGGGCTTGCTGCCTTGATCGGCCGCCTGATGACCCACAACGTGGCGGGTTGGTTCATCCTGGCATTCGTGCTTTGGCTGACCTACGAATTCGTGGGGCACTTCGGGGCCGGCATCCTGGTCAATTTGCTTGAGGGTGGCCTCTTCGGTCGCTACCTGAATCCGGTCATGGTCGCCACTGTGGGCCACTTGCTGCCTTGGCACGCGCTTGCCATTGTCCGGGATGCGCTGGTCGGCGAGTACGGGATGCTGACAGTCGCAACCAAGTACGCCATTGGCATTGTGCTCCCGATAGTTGCCACGTTCTTCATCGTCTTCGGATTGCTGGAGGACAGCGGTTACCTTCCGAGGCTCGCGGTGATGACCAATGCGGCCTTCAAGCGGATCGGACTCAATGGAAAGGCCGTTCTTCCCATGGTCCTGGGGCTGGGCTGCGGAACCATGGCGGCGCTGACCAGCCGGATAATGCAGACCCGCAAGGAGCGAATCCTGGTGATCCTGCTCTTAGCGCTTGGCGTGCCTTGCTCGGCGCAGCTGGGAGTGATCCTGGGCATGCTCCACGGAGTAGGCATCGCCGGCACCCTGATCTGGCTGGCGGTTCTCCTTGGCGTGATCTTCGTGGTCGGCGCGGCGGCTGCCCGCGTGGTACCCGGCGAGAGTGCCGAGTTCATACTGGAGCTTCCGCCGGTTCGGAT
>DATKKY010000136.1:0-2445 GCA_035542695.1 bacterium
TTATGTCCCCGCCGGTGCTCAGATCCATTACGGTGTCTGCCCCAGCGGCTAGCGCGGCATCCAACTTCTCGAGCTCCAGGCTCAAGAGAGCTTCATCGGAGGAGCTGCCGATGTTGGCATTGACCTTGGTCGAAAGTCCTGCCCCGATTCCGAGAGCGTACCGCCCCCTGCGAAGCGAGTTCGTGGGAACAACAATGGTGCCGGCCTTCAGGCCATCCATGATATAGGATGGCGTACGGTGCTCAGCCTCGGCGACGCGGCGGACCTCATCAGTCGCTTTGCCAAGGCGGGCAGCTTCAATCTGGGTCATCAACGTCTCCAATCATCAGGAAAGCGCGGAGAGGAACCTCCGAGGTTCAATATATCTCAGGCAGGCGGCCAAGTCAACCAGGGCGTCCTCCGCCGGCCGGAGCCTCAGAAGCGCTCCACCAGTCCCAGGTGCAGCTTGGCATCGGACCAGGTATCACCCCGTCCGAGGGCAATCTCGAGCCTCACGATTCCCGCCGACGTCTCGGCCATCATCCCAAGGCCATAGCCGAAGGGAAATCCCGCGAGGTCGCCGAACTTGTAGATGGCATTCTCCAGCGTTGCAGCATCCGCAAAGCCGTATATCCTCGAGTAAGGTCCCAGCAGCCACCTAGCCTCGAGGGTCACCACCGCGGCCTTGCTGACTGTGAACCACTCCTCCGGATAGCCTCGCAGGCTGGTCATCCCGCCAAGCCTTATCTGGTGGGACGCCGGGACTTGCCCGGAACTCGGGAAGACCCCCTGGAAACGGCCACCCATAGCGAGATTGGTCCTCTGGCCCAGGCTCAGAATGTACTGGGTGTCCACCTTGAGACTGGATAGCGTCCGCCGCCGAGTCGCCCCCTCGCTCGAGCGAAGCGACTCCACTTCATGCGAGACTTCCAGGTAGGAACCGCCCTGAGGATTCAAGGGGCGCAGCCGACCTTCCCGCCGAAGATAGAACGACAGGCCCCGCTCGCTGAAGTTGCCTTCGCCCCCGGCAGCCGTCCGGTCCTTGGTCGCGCCGATTGAGCCACCGGCACCCAGCTCTACCCCGCCCTCCCCCAGAAACACCAAACCGAGCCAGAACTTGCGGAGCGCATAGGAAGTATCGATCACGTCCGAAGCCAGACTGGTCTCGAGAGCGAACGGCTTGCCGAAGAGGCGAGGCTCCCGGTAATAGAGACTCCAGGTCAGCCGGTCGTTCCCCTTTCTGGCCCACGTGGCCCTGACCCTGCGAAGCCTGCCGCCCAGGTTGAGCATTTCGAAGTTGAGGGAACCAACTAGCTTCGAGTGCCCAGCCGTAGGGGCGTAGGCCATAAGTCCCTCAAGGGTGCTGGTGTGCGCTTCGGTCACGTCAAAGGCGACCGTGACCGTGGTGTCTCGGGGTTCGAAGCTGAGTTCGGGCTCGGAGACTTCTTCGAAGATACCCAAGCGACTCAGTTTGGCCCCGGCATCATCGATACGCCGACCGTCGTATGGCTCCCCGGGGCGTAGCCCGCTCTCCCGCAGGGCTACCGATGGATGCGTCTTCTTGAGGCCCCGGAAGCGGACGCCGCCAAGCCGGGCTTTGGGTCCCCGGTCAACTCCGAGGAGCACCTCGATCGAATCGCCAGCCAGCACTCGGACTTCCGGAACGATTCTAGCAAGGGGGTAGCCCCGGCTGTCGTAGTAGGTGAGAACCTGATCGATTGCGCTCTCAATGTCACCCTGTGAGAATGGTGCACCACGCGGAGGCACAAACAGACCTTCAAGGTCAGCCCGATCCTCGGCGGGCAGGCCCTCGAGCTTGATGGCGCTGAGCAGGCTTGCCGGCCCTTCGGCGATCGTCACACTGACCGTGTCGCTCGATGCGCTGGCGCGCTTGCAGTTCACTTCGACGCCGAGATAGCCCCTGGCCCAGTAAGCCTCGGCGAGGGCGCGGCAAGCTGCTTCCACGCAGGTCGAGTCGAGATTGGGACAGCCAACGCGCTCGATAGCGTCGGCCAAGACTGTCCGGCTGACAGCCCGGTTGCCGGTTATCGCAAACTTGCCGGCTGCGACAGCTCCGAGGCTCGCGGGACTCCCCAGAGACAAAATCGCGGTCAGGGCGAAGGCTAGGAGGCAGCAGCCGGGCCGCCTACCGGAGCTCTTGCTAGAAGGTGGCACTCAGTGAAGCCCTGACGTTATGGAGCGTGGGTACCCCGCGCGCCTTCCTGCCTACGTATTCCACAGCCAGTGAGGTATATCGGCCCTGGCGAAGGTTGATTCTCGAATTCCAGTCGACTGCATCGCGCGCGACCAGCAACGCGCCGGCGGCAGACCTCGAATTGAGCAGCCGCCTGATGCTGATACCGCTATCGCAGCGCAAGCCTCCCCAGAAGACCGTAACTCCGGGGGAAAGCCCTCCTTCCAGGATGCTCGACTTAGGCTGGCTTCGATCCTCGCTGGAAAGCTCGA
>DATKKY010000137.1:0-9785 GCA_035542695.1 bacterium
ACTTCGTCACCCATTGACACCGTGCCCAGATCGAAGTACCTAAGACCCATTCTCTGAAGGAGACTGGCCGCTCCAAAGAGCGTGGTCTCGGCCACGCGCATCTGGCTGTACCGGCGATCATCACATATGTAAAAGGCCAGCCCGACCCGCGAGTTGCAGACAATCACGAGGCAACCGCCCACCACTTTGCCCTCGTGCGTCGCCTCGACCAGAATCAGCCGGTCGGGAAAGAGCAATAGCAAGTGCTCCAGCTCTCTCAGGGTGTGCGTCGGCCTGGCTCCCTTGGCAGCCAGATTAGCAGCGAGCACCTCGTAAAACCCGCCAAGCTCCGTCGCCACCTGGACCCTGACACCGCTCTTCTCAGCCTTTCTGAGATTGCGGGCAAGCACGGGATCGAGATCATCCTTATCCAGAGCATCGAGATCGATCACCAGGGTTGCATCCTGAGCTATGATGCGGTAGCCGGTCTTGCCGAGGGCGAACCTCAGGCTCTGGTCCTCCCTGGCGGAGTAGCATGCCGGCGCGCCGACCATTTCGATGCCGGCGTACCCGAGGCTCTCGATCTTGGCAGTCAAGGCGCCCACGGCCTCGAGCACAGCTTCGAGACTGCACCCTTCCCCAAGAACGAAGCCCCCAAAGGAGGCACCGACCGGAGACCTGAAGTACTTGCGGCCTTCTCGTACCACACCGCCGCCAGCAATCACTCCGACCAGCCGGCCACCATCCTCTACCGCCAGATTCTGGAATTCGAATCTCGAGCGAGGATGATAACTGAGAAACCTCAAGGTGCTGAAGATAGTGCCGCCGGGACTGTCCCAGACGAACTTGTCCCACTTATCACAGGGGCTGTCGATCTGGATTACGTCCATGACTTACGTCCCCGTTCGGGACCTGGGAAGGCACTTCTTCAGGGCAGAGACGACCTGAGCAACTACCTCTTCCCCCATCGAGGGATATAGCGGCAGAGCCAGCGAGTGCCTGAAAGCATGGCTCGCTTCGGGTAGCTTCCTGCCGCCAGCGCATCGTTCGCTGTAGTAAGGCTGAAGGTGTATGGCATACGTCCCAATCCCAGTCTCCACGCCCTCAGCCATCATTGCGGCAATCAGGCGGTCCCGATCAATCCCGGAATCCACCAGTACCACGTAGGCTTGATAGGTGTGAAAGTAGCCGCTCGGCTCAATGGGCGGTGTCACTTCGCCAAGATCGGCCAGCAGCCTGTCGTACTGCCTAGCAACCGATCTCCGCCGCTCGATCAGGTTCTCCAGATCTGTCATCTGGGCCACACCCAGGCAGGCCTCGATCTCGTTCATGCGGAAGTTCGACCCAGCGGCCACAAAACCACGCTTCCGATCGGACACATCGATGCCGTGATTGCGCTCGATGCGGATCCGATCGGCGACGACCTGGTCATCCGTCAGCACCATCCCGCCCTCCCCCGTCGTGACGATCTTCCGCGGATGGAAACTGATGACTGAGGCCCTTCCAAATGACCCGCACTTCTTGGCCCGGAACGCGGAGCCCAGAGCGCAGGCAGAATCCTCGATCAAGAGGATGTCGCGGGCTTGAGCAAGGTCACCAATGGCCTTCATGTCGGCAGCCAGCCCGAAGAGATCAACAGGCATCACGGCCCGAGTGCGCGGCGAGAGGTTCTCCTCAAGTGAAGTTATGCTGAGATTGAAGGTCTCAAGGTCGATGTCGGCAAGCACCGGCGTCGCCCCGCAGGTGACCACCGCATTGGCCGTCGCCGGAAAGGTGAAGTCGGGCACGACCACCTCGTCACCTTCACCTATCCCAAAGGCTTCAAGGGCGCACTGGATCGCCGTGGTGCCGGAGTTGACTGCGACCGCCTGCTTGCGGCCGACGTAGGCCCCGACGAGGTCCTCGAAGCGCTTCACCAGCTTGCCCTGGACCAGGTAGCCGTCTCGCAAGACCGAACGAATGGCCTCGGCGGCCCCCTGGACCTCAGGCTTGGTCAGTCTGATCATGGATCTCATCCCTGTACCACGCTATCGTTCGAGCGAGGCCCTCCTCAAGATCCACCTTGGGCCAGAAGCCAAGAAGGTTCTGGGCCTTCTTGATGCTCGGAATCCTGAGCTCCACGTCCACATGGTCCTTACATCCGTAGACGATCTTGGAAGCAGAACTGCATAGCCTCCGGACCAGCAGGGCCAGATTGGCGACCGTCACCGTCGCTCTCGGATTGCCAATGTTGAAGACATGCCCGATGGCGCTGTCGTTCTCGAGACAGAGCAGAGCACCGTCCACCATGTCGTCTATGTAGCACCACGACCTTATCTGATTGCCGTCACCGTGGATCACCAGATCATTGCCCTTGATCGCGTCCACCACAAAGGTGTGGATTGCGCCTACACCGACCTGCTGAGGCCCATAGACATTGAAGGGCCGGATGGTAACAGCAGGCAAGCCGTGCTCCTTGTGGTAGGAGCTGACCAGGTGCTCGGCCGCGAGCTTCGACACAGCATAGGTCCACCTGGATTCGCCGACCACACCGAGGGCAGTCGCGCTGTGCTCCTCAGCCATGTAAACGTGGCTGCCGAAGACCTCACTGGTCGAGAAATCCACAAAGCGCTGGACCCGGGCACTTACCGCCGCGTCAAGCACGTTCAGCGTCCCGAGCAGATTGACCTTCATGGTGAGGGTCGGCATCTCCATCACGGTGTCAACCCCCGCTATCGCCGCCAGATGAATCACCACGTCGCAGGAAGCGGCCGCGGCGATCACGGCGTCTCGGTCGAGCACATCCCCCTTAACCACTTCAACGTTCGGATAGGAAGCGAGGTCAACATAGCGCAGAGCATTGCGGTGGAGATTGTCGTAGATCACGACCCTGTTGGCAGGCGCCAGCTTTCTCACCAGCTGGGTGCCGATAAAACCCGCCCCCCCAGTCAGCAGGATCCTTCTGCCCTCAAGCTGCATTCGGACTCACCTTACGACTACCAGTCGCCCCTTGAAATCAACGCCTTGCTGCGCGCGGCCGACATAGATGTAGACTCCGGAGACAACCGCATCGCCATTCCGGTTGGTCCCATCCCACCTCTTGTCCGCATCAACTTCCTTCACCAATTCGCCGGCAACCGTGTAAATGCTGACCGTCGTTCCGGACTGGACACCTGAGAATCCTACCCCCTTGTCACAGGCGTCCTCGAAGGCCAGGTAGGGGTTGGGATAGGCATCGATCCATGACTTAGGCTTGAGCACAACGCGCTCCGGCGCGTACCGGTAGATCCCTCCCCCGGCGGTCCCTATCCATACAGCCCCATCGGCATCGAACGCGAGGGCCTTGACAGATGCGTCCTCCAGCGGGCTATTGGCGTTGTTGAAGACCTGGATCTCGTCAAACTGCCCCCACTCCAGCCCATGGCCCTTTAGCACATAAAGACCTTGATCGGAGGCGACCCACTTATTGCCCAGAGAATCCACCTTGACGTCCCAGACCGTTCCGATGCTGACGTTGGTGCGGTACCAGGTCCGGTGTGTCGAATCATGGCAAGTGAAATCATAGGCACCGAGCCCACCGTCGCTACCCATCCATCCGACGCCGTAAGGGTCCAGGGCGAAGGTGTAGGTGGCGATTCCCTGAGGGTATCCATCAAGAGGCGTCCACCTTTCACAGGTGTCGTCACTCTTGTTATCGAAGCTCGCGCCCAGGTCCAACCGGACTATCTCCGCCTCGCAGCCCTCCCCGCTCGACACGTAGTAGTTGCCCAGCATGTAACTGCCACCAGGCCCCGGCCCGACCGCGGTCATGCATATGCTGGAGATGCACTCGCCGTCATTGTTGGAATAGTGGATGAACTTGCCGTCACGAGAGCGGATGCCCACTCCCCAAATGTACTCGCCGAAAATCATGTCGCCGGCTGCATCCAAGTATATGTCCGGGATCACCCGGCTCTTGAGACTATCGCGATAGGAAGTCCAGGTGGAAGTCCCAGGGCTGTAGTTGACCAGTCCATCGCTCCCACCGTCCCAGAAACCGAACCAGACTGAGCCGTTGATCGGGTCAGTCTCACACGCGTATGAGACGTCTGAAGTTATCTCCGGGGATACGAACTGCCTCCACGCGAGCGCGCCCGGGTCGTAGCGCATGATGCCAAGATTGGCCCCAGGCGGCGGCCCTCTCTTGCGGTAACCGGTGGTGAACCACACGTCACCCGACCCGTCCACGCAGAGATCTTCGACATAGTTGCTCGCTGGTCCTGGCGACTTGATGATCACCCAGGTGGTGTCCTGCAGAACGGCCGCCCCCGCTTGGGTTCCGATCCAGAGAGTCCCGTTGTCCGCAAAGCGCACTCTCGGCACATCCTTGATTTTGTCGGGGATGCCATTCCGGTTGTGATCCCACGTCCCCAGAGCGGGGCGGTACTTCGATGGCCCGTAGTTGGTCACTATCCAGACAGCTGACCCTTTGGCAGTGATATCACGGATCAGCTCGCTCTCTATGTAGTGCTTCTCTATGGTTTCCGTTGACGTGCCGTCATACCTGTAAATGGAGTCACCGGCTACGATCCAGAAGTAGCTCTCACCGTCGTAAGCCACCCTCCGGGCACGCCGCCTCGTGCCCGCCTCTCTCCATGTGCCATCGGCGAACCGGTACGAGAACGTGCCGCAGGGAGTGCCGACAAGGGCCTCCTGGTCCCCAAGGGCCACCGCCAATATCGAGTCGCAGCCCGAGTGACCCCAATCGCTGCCATTGAAGAACTTGGTGAAGGCACCGTCATCGAAGAAGGTCAATCCCGCTGATGTTCCCACAGCGACCAGTCCCCCGCGAACCGCAATGTCCAGGATGTCGTCGCTCAACAGGTGCAGGTTATCGGTGTTCTCGAATCTCCAGGTGCCCCCGTCGTTTATGCTCACGCCCTCGTGAGCGGTCCCAATCCACACCGCGCCCACGGTATCCACGGCTATGGCAGTCACCCGGTTGCTCCTGAGGCCCCCGACCGACTTCAGCGTCTTCTGAAAGAACTCAGTGTCGAGATTGAAGTGCACCGCCCCCCCGTATGAACCTCCCCACCAAGCGCCTGCAGATCCGGGCCAGATCGTCGTGACATTGTCGGAGTTGACATAGACCTCCCAGTCAGCAGCCAAACCCACCGACACCATCAGGCAGACAGTTGCAGCACCTAAGGCCACGTACTTCATGCCCTACCTCCCATCCTGATTGCCTCCCGGCCGAGAATCAAGGCCGCGCCGGGGACGCCGGCTTCCGAAAGAGATTCCATATACCCTTAAGACTCCCGAGTACCAGCTCGAGGTCATATGACAGCGACCAGTTCTGTATATAATATATGTCAATTCGATCCCTGTCTTCGCCAGTGGCATTTTCGGCTGTCTCGCCGGGGCTGATCACGCCCGGTTTGAGGCGCTCGCCGCTGATCGGCCGGCTCGGCCCGGCGAGGCTTGATTGCCCCGCGATTACAAGCCCCAGGCATTTGAAAACCCGCCCCAACGCAGCATAGTTTCTATATGTAAGGGTCTGGTACACAGCGACCAAAGGCGAGACCGCAGCAGCCAGAGCGATTCCCAGAATCGACAGGACAAGGTCGCTCACGCGTTTGGTCACTAATCTGGCTCCCGACAGGCTGGCAGGCGGGAATACCACGAACGGGACGCCCTCGATGTCCTCAAGTTGAGAGCCGTGGATCAGGATGTCAGTGACCTCTGAGACCACCTTGACCTCAGCCCCCGCCCTTCGGGCGGCGACCACTGTCGAACCTACCTCAGCCCGCGACAGCCTCTTGTCGCAAACGAACACATCGCCAATGCGGTGCTCGGTGACAATGCGGCTGATATCTCGGGTATCTCCAAGGGCGGGCCTCAGCTCCGGCCCGACCTCGCGGCCCGCCGGACCGACGTAGCCGACGAAGTCGTATTCAGCCCGCCGGGATGCGACCAGCTTGCTCTTGAGATCAACAGCATCGCTATCCTCACCGACTATCAAGGTCCTCCTGAGGTCGAAGAAACCTTGTCTCATGCCGGCGTGCACCAGCCGCCCTACCGCCCGGCCGAAAGTCACCAGCAGCGCTGACAGTGGCCAGAAAATCAGGATGATCAAACGGGAGTAGGTGACCGTCCGGGTCAGGTAGGTAGCTGCCATTATGACCAGTGAACTGAAGAGCAAGGCCCGCGAGATTCCGACCAGGTCTCTCACAAACGTGGTCGATCTGCGCCTCCGGTAAAACCCCGAATAGACCAGAGAGAACAGGCAGACTACATTGACGAAGACCATGAGCCCCTTATAGATGCCCAGACCATACAGCGGCTTGGTGAACACGCCCCTGGCGGCGGAGCGTAGGTAGTAAGCGGCGATAAATGCAAAGTTGACCAGAACCAGATCGGCCACCAGGGTGGCGATAAGCCAGAGCATCCTCCGCTCGCGCTTAAGACCGAACACGGCAGGGTTCCACTTGTCGTAAAATCGGAACGTGCTCAGAAGATGTGAGACCAGCTTGCGGTCGGGGACCATTCGCGCGCTCTCGCGTCTGTGATAGTGCTTCATCACCGCCGACGGCACGTAGGCGACCCTCCAGCCGTGCTTGTTCATCCTGTAGCACCAGTCAACATCCTCGAGATACAAGAAGAACCTCTCGTCCATGCCCCCAACGCTCTCGTAGGCGCTCCGCCTGACCATCATGCATGCGCCCAGCACCCAGTCCACTTCGCGCTCGGAGTTGTGATCCCAGTCCAGCATCAGGTGCTCCCTGACGATCCTTGCATCGGGAAACAACTTCCCGACCGGGGTGCGCCTCAGCAAGACTATCGGCAGCGTGTAAAAAGTGCGGCAAGACATCTGCAGGGTGCCATCGGGGTAAAGCAGCTTGGCGCCAGCAATCCCCACGTCCCGGTTGCGCTCCATGAAGGCGACCATACTTGCCACCGAGCGGTCGCCCACCTCGACATCGGGATTAAGAACCAGGAAGTAACGGCCCTTGGCGAGCCGGATACCCTTGTTGACTGCCTTGGCATACCCGAGGTTGGTCGGGTTCTTGACCAGCACGACCCAGGGGAATTCCTGCTCGATCATCGCGGCGCTGCCATCCCTCGAGGCGTTGTCGAGCACGATCACTTCGCAGGTGACATCCCCGGTGCGCGCGGCAAGAGCCCTGAGGCAGGTCCCTATGAACTGCTTGGTGTCATAGGAGACTATTATCACCGAGACTTCGGGAACCCTTGTCGCTTCCATAGCTCTTGACCCTGCGGCCGCCTGTCTTTGTTATATGCGGCGTAGCATCCCTTCCAGTCGAAACCACCAGACTTTCCAGATCGCTTCCCAGATTATCCGCTTGGACATCTTGGACGCCCCGGCGGTTCTATCGACGAATACTATCGGGATCTCCAATATTCTGAAGCCCTTGCGCCACGCCCTGAAAGTGATTTCGATCTGGAAGCAGTAGCCTTCCGAGATCACTGCGTCCAGGTCCAGGGCTTCGAGCACTCTTCGCTTGAAGCACTTGAAACCCCCGGTCGCATCATGCACAGGCAGGCCCGTGATTATCATCGTGTAAACGTTGGCGAAGTAGCTCAGGAGCAGTCTGGACATCGGCCAGTTGACCACATTGACACCCTTGACGTACCTCGACCCGATAGCCACGTCGCTGTCGCCAAGCGCCTCAATCAGTCCCGGGATGTACTGCGGATCGTGGGAGAGATCGGCATCCATCTGGATCACCATGTCCGCTCCCTGGGCCAGAGCCAGCTTGAAGCCCATCTTGTAGGCCGACCCAAGTCCCAGCTTCCCGGCGCGGGTGACCAACCGCACCCGCGGATTGCCCTGCGCGATGCCCCCGACTGCGTCAGCAGTGCCGTCGGGAGAGGAATCGTCGACCACCAGAATGTCGATCGACGGCCCCAGGTCTAGGATGCGCGGGATCAGTCGCGTGATATTCTCCCGCTCGTTATAGGTCGGAATCACCACGGTGACTCTAGGCATGCTTGGTTCTCCCGGCCTGACCGCGCGAGCACACCGCTATGCTTCCGGCGACAAACGCGCAGGCAATAAGGCAGATCACTGCTCCCGCCTGATACCACCGTGACACGAATCTCATCTCAACGGTATGTTCTCCCGGCTCCAGATACACCGCCCTCATCGCGACGTCGGCCCTCAAGACAGGCACATCCCGCCCATCGACAGTTGCTCTCCAGTAAGGCAGGTAGTTTTCGCTGAAGTAGAGATAACCGGGGCTTGACACTTTGGCCCGGAGACGCACCTTGTCGGGTGCATAGCTCTCGAATGAGACTCCCTCATCCCCGGCCGGAGCGCCCAACATCGGCTGCCCGCCGGCAAGCACGATCGTTGAGGAGGGATCGAACGCAGGGTCCTTTATCAGCTCCAGCGCTGCCGAGTCGCTCTGGGCGACCACGGCGTTATGAACGATGAAAGCCCGCGGCAGGAATCCGGCGTTCCTGTAAACGAAGGCCTTGCCGAAGTCCCGCTCCAGCACCAGCATCGGATGCTCGACTCTCTCGCTGGTCAGCACGTACTTGGTGTTGGTGACACGCATCACGTTAAGGTTGACCAGATTCTCCTGGTTAGCTCCCGAGAGGGTCTCATAGAACCTAATGCGGTTGTCATAGAAGCCATTGGATGTCTCGATGCCGAAGATCGGCATGAAGTTCCTGTTATAGTAGCTGGAGCTGGTGAGCGGCAAGGTCCTGAAGACATCTCTGTCCCGCTTGATGTAGTCGATCATCGGATCCTGCCGCATCAGGTCGCTGACCTTCATGTACCGGATGAAACGCGCCGAATGAGGCAAGCTGGTCACCAGCACCCCTATGATCGCGATCGCCACCAGGCCTGACCCTCCGCGCCAGGACCTCGATTTGCTCGCTGCCAGAATCAGCAGGGCCGCTCCGGCAAGCCCGAGGATCAGAGCATCCCGGGCGAGCATGCCGCCCGAACTCTGGATTATGGATAGCTTGTCCCGGCCGACCTTCCCATAGACCGACTGCCACAGGCTGTAGACGCTGCCCCTCCCCACAGTCATCGCTGCTGTCATCACGATCACGAAGATGAGCAGGCCGGCGAGCAGCCGCTTCTCGAACGGGCTCATATCTTTGTCAAGCAGGCGATCCAGGAAAGAGGCCCCCAGAACCGCCGAAGAGCATGAGAACATGAACATGATGATGCTGGGCGCCCTCAGGAATTTGGCTCCCGGTATTGCGTAGAAGGCAAGCTTCAGCAGCGGCGTATGAGCACCGAGGGCGTAAAGCGGGCAGAAGATGAAGAGGAAGAGCCAGGGTAAACGTTCCCGGCGTTTCAGGTAGAGTATGAGCCCCCCGAGCGCCACGAGCAGAAGGAGCGGTCCCGGCGATTCCGCGTTCAGCTTGAAGGGATTCCGGCCCCAGTAGGAATCTAGATAACCGCCGAACATGGGGTAAAGCAGCGAGACTATTTCCTCCGGATGAAGCGACCAGCTGGATGCGAAGGCGAAGCTGACGCCGCCGGTCCGAGGCGAGAAGTTGGTGGTGTAGTAGTAGGTGGGGAGAAACTGGACGCAACCTATTGCAACCCCTATCACCAGCGCGAGCGCGGCGAGTGCTATGCCCTTTCCAAGCGCCTTCCCTTTGACGAGGCGCGGGATGCTGAAGAGGAAGTAGATCACGAGCCCCCACATCGCGAAGTAGGTCATCTGGGGATGCGACGTCAGGAACAGCAGACCCAACAGGGCGCCGAAGACGATCGCCCAGAAGTACTTGACAGTTTTGAGAAATATCTCCAGCGCTGCCACGCACAGCGGAAACAGAGCGGTCACAAACATCTTCCCGTC
>DATKKY010000138.1:0-5761 GCA_035542695.1 bacterium
ACGGCATGCGGGATCATATCGAGAAGCGGATAGCTAAGCTCAAGAGGTATTTCGACGGCGTGCTTGACTGTCACGTGATTCTGCGGGTTGAGCGCTTCATCCATAAGTTTGAGATTACGCTTCACGGCCAGGGCTTTGACTTCTTCTCCGAGGGCCATGCTGAGGACCTGTACGCCGCGTTCGATGGGGCTGCAGAGAAGATGGAACGCCAGGTGATGAGGCTGAAGGACAAGGTGAGACGGAAGCGAGTCCGTCGATCTGAGGGAACGCCGGTCGTGAGCCAGGGCGAGAGCGGTGAAGAGGAACTGGCTGACGAGGTTTGAGGAGAGACCAGTGAGGCCGAAAGAGATTCTTGTTTCGAGGATATTTGCGGAGGCGAGAGACGAGCTAGGCCTCGAGCTGGTGACTGCCGGTCTCAATCTCGATATCGCGGTCACCTGCCCGGACATCGGCCGGCCGGGGCTGCTACTGGCGGGTTTCGACGAGGGTTTCCTCGCGGGCCGGATCCAGATACTCGGACGGACCGAGGTGCTCTATCTCTCCAAGCTTGACGATGCGACAGCTCAGAGGGCATTGAGAAGCCTGCTATCGAAGGCTGTGCCCTGCCTGATCGTGACCCAGGGCATGGCGTTGCCCGGGCGGCTCGCCGAGCTCGCAGCCCAGGCAGAAGTGCCTGTGTTCTCCACGCCGCGCTCCTCCACTGAGACCGTGCAGTACTTGAGCAGCTACCTGGGCAGCGAACTGGCGCCCGAAGTGGGCATCAGCGGGACTCTGGTGGACGTGTACGGGGTTGGGATTCTGCTCAGAGGCAAGAGCGGGATCGGCAAGAGCGAATGTGCCTTGGACCTGGTAGAGCGTGGCCACAGGTTGGTCGCGGACGATCTTGTCCGGGTGATTTCCAAGCCGCCCGGGGTGCTGATCGGCAGAAGCAGCGAGCCGCTTCAGAACTACGTTGAAGTCCGGGGGATCGGCCTGGTTGACATAGGCAGTATTTTCGGCATCAGGGCCTTACGCAGGCAGAAACGGATAGAGATAGAGGCCAACCTGAAGGAGTGGGGTGAGGATGGTTTCTCCTACGATAGGTCCGGCCTCGAGTACAAACAGGTGGAGATTCTCGGAGTCCGAATCCCATCAATGGTAGTCCCGCTTGTGGCTGGAAAGAGCGTCAGCGTGATCATCGAGGTGATCGCTCTGAGCCACGTGCTCGGGATCTATGGTTATGACGCAGCCGACAGCCTCCGCGAGAAGCTGGTGGCTCGGCTCAAGCGGGCGGGCATGACGGGCTTCATTGCTCGAGACATAGAATAGCATCGGCCTGGCAGCGCGGGGGAGGCATGATCGAACGCAAGGCTACAATCGTCAACAAGCTGGGCCTCCACTTGAGAGCAGCTGCAGTGCTGGTTCAGACCGCATCGGCATTCAAGTCCGATATTCGGATTCGCAACAAGAACATCGAGGTGGATGCTAAGAGCATCATGGGGGTCTTGGGGCTAGAGGCTGCGATGGGCACCGAGATAACCATAAAGGCCAAGGGTCCGGATGAAGAGGCTGCGGTCTCGGCCGTAGTCGCCCTGATCGAGGCCAAGTTCAACGAAGGAGAGTAAGCTTGGCAGTCAGGAAGGCAGAGGTTCTGCTCAACGGGGTCGCCGCTTCTCCAGGCATAGCCATGGGGAACGCGCTGGTGCTTGCCCGGACCGAGATCCGAGTTCCAAAAAGCCGGCTTTCACCCGATGAGATAGAGCCGGAGGTGGGGCGGCTCTTGCGCGCCATCGAGACGACCAAGCACCAGCTGGTGGAAACCAGGACCAAGGTCGCCCAGGAGATGGGGGAATCCTATGCCCGCATCTTCGATGCCCACCGGATGATATTGGAGGACAAACTATCCACGGACGAGATTGTGGCCGGGATCCGCGCCGGCAGTAATGCGGAATTCGCTGTCAACACGGTTCTCTCCAAACACGAGCGCCTGCTTTGGGAAAAGGGGGACGTTTACATAAAGGACCGCGCTGCAGACATCAGGGACGTCAGGATCAGGGTGCTGTCCAATCTCTCGGGCACCAGCAAGGGAACCAACGACCTCTCGAACCTGGGCTCAGACGTGATCGTCGTCGCGCATGACCTGTCGCCTGCCGAGACCGCCCAGCTGAGGAAGGAAAGCATTCGAGCCTTTGCGACCGACGTCGGTGGCAGGACGTCCCACACGGTGATCATGGCCAGGTCGCTGGAGATTCCAGCTGTCGTGGGTCTTCACAACGCGCTTGGCCGCGTCCAGGATGACGACTTCCTAATTGTGGATGGTAACCGGGGCCGGGTGGTGGTCCAGCCTTCGCCCGAGACGATGGAGAAATACAAGCGTGAGCTGCAGCACTATGCCAGCTTGACCAAAGGGCTCTTGCGCTTTCGGGACCTGCCCGCAGTGACCGTGGACGGGCACTCGATAATGCTTTCGGCCAACATCGAATCGCATGAGGAGGCCGACTCGGTGGTGGAGCACGGCGCCCAGGGGATCGGCCTTTATCGGACCGAGTTTATGTTCGTTGGCCGGGAGGGGCTTCCGGCTGAGGATGAACAGTACCGAGTTTACGATGCCGTGGCTTCCAAGGTGAGCCCGCACCCAGTGATCATACGGACCATGGACATTGGCGGGGACAAGTTTCTCTCAGATTTTGAGAGTCCCAAGGAGATGAATCCCTATCTGGGATGGCGGGGTATCAGGTTCGGCCTTGCGCGGAGGGACATCTTCAAGACCCAGTTAAGGGCGATCCTGAGGGCAAGCACGCGGGGCAATATCAAGATCATGTATCCGATGGTGTCGAACCTGGATGAGATCAGTGAAGCCAGGGCGGTCCTCGAGGAGACCATGGCCGAGCTGGACCGCGAGGGCAAGGGCTTCGACAGGCAGTGCGAGGTCGGAATCATGATGGAGACCCCCGCGGCCGTGATGATCGCGCCTGAGCTGGCTCGCCATGTGGACTTCTTCAGCATAGGTTCCAACGACCTTATTCAGTATGCCCTTGCCGCCGACCGCGGCAATGATCAGGTCGCCTACCTTTATGAGCCCCTGCATTTGGGTGTGCTGCGCTTCATAAAGCAGACTGTCACTGCTGCCAAGGAAGCCGGCATATGGGTCGGGCTTTGTGGGGAGATGTCAAGTGATCCGGTTTCGGCCCTGGTCCTCTTGGGACTCGACCTTGACGAGCTTTCGACCAGCCCGTATGCCGTACCTGAGATAAAGGAAATGGTGCGGTCAGTCAGTTATGCCGACGCCCGCAAGCTCGCGGAAGAGGCCTTGACGATCGAGCGGCCTGAGGAGATCAGGAAGCGCGCTATGGAGATCATCGGCAGGGAATCGCCGGAGTTGCCGCTGTGATCGACCTGTCCCTGGATTCATCCGACATGCTGGGGAAGATCCGTGAGATGCCCCGGCACCTCCGGGCAGGCTTGCAGCTGGGCCAGCAGGCCTGGCACTCTCTTGCTGCGCCAAGGCCGGAGGCGCTGGTGGTAGCCGGCATGGGCGCCTCAGCTCTGTGCGGGGACCTGCTGAGGTCCTATCTGGCCGGGGATGCGGATATCCCCGTGGTGGTCTTCCGGGACTATGGCCTGCCGCGTTTCGTCGGCGAGCAGATGATGGTGGTAGTGTCATCGTATTCCGGCAACACCGAGGAGGCGGTCTCGGCGCTTGAGGATGCAGTCGCCCGCAAGGCCTTCGTCGTGTGCATCACTTCCGGGGGCCGGCTGCTCGAGGAAGCGCGCAGGCGCTCGCTGCCCTATGTCCAGATACCCGGCGGCTTGCCTCCGCGGGCCAGCCTTGGATACTCCTTTTCGGCGCTGCTGGCCTTGGCCTGCCGGCTCGGCCTGTGCCCTGATCCCGCAGATGAGATCGCGTCATGTGCCGAGCACCTCGAGGGCCTCAACCAGACCTACCGCGACCTCGATCCGGCCCGCAACCCGGCGCTCCAACTGGGTTGCGACCTGCGGGGACGCGTGCCCATCCTTTATTGCGGGGGGGGCCTGGAGGCGGTAGCGCTCCGATGGAAGAACCAGTTCTGCGAGAACTCCAAGCAGCTAGCTTTCGCCAGCGTGCTTCCCGAAGCCAATCACAATGAAGTGATGGGCTGGGAGGGCGGTGTCGAGGGCCTGGCCGCGGGCATCGTGCTCCTCAGGGCCGCTGGAGAGCATCCATCGGTCGCCCGGAGCCTTTCGATCTTGAAGAGGTTGGCCGGGGCTGACGGGCGCATCTGCGGCGAGTTCTGGGCGAGCGGATCGAGCTTGCTCTGCAGGCAGTTTTCCCTGATATTAATTGGAGATTATGCCAGCGCCTACTTGGCGCTTGCGCGCGGGATCGATCCGACCCCTATAAGGACGATCGATCGAATCAAGGCTTGGCTCAAGGAGGACCAGGGTACGACAGATGAAAGCCATAATCCCAGTTGCCGGTGAGGGCACCAGGCTCAGGCCTCACACCCACACGGTACCAAAGCCTCTCCTAAAGGTGGCTGGCAAACCGATCCTCGGGCACATCCTTGACGACGCCGTCAAGATCGGCATCAACGATATCGTGCTCATCGTCGGCTACCGGGGCCAGGATATCGTGGACTATGTCAGAGCCAACTACGATGTCCGGGTCAACTTTGTCGAGCAGGAGGTTCGGCTGGGCTTGGGGCACGCGGTTCACCTTGCCCAGAAGTACGTGGGCAGCGAGCCGGTGCTTATCGTCTTGGGCGACAGCATCGTCAAGGGCGACTTCAAGCGGATGACATCCGCTGACGGCAATTTCATCGGTGTCAAGCGAGTGGCCGAGCCGGAGCGGTTCGGGGTGGTCAACGTCGAGGGGGACAGGATAATTGATCTGGTCGAGAAGCCGGAGCGGCCGAAGTCTGATCTGGCGGTGGTCGGGATATACTACATAAAGGACTCGCCGGCCCTTTTCGCCGCGCTTGAGTCAATGATCTCCTCCGAGACCCGGACCAAGGGCGAGTTCCAGCTTACCGATGCGCTCAACATGATGATCAAGGACGGCGTGGAGCTTCGCACTTTCGAGATAGACAGCTGGTTCGACTGCGGCAAGCCCGAGACCCTGCTCGAGACCAACCGGGCGTTGCTTGAGCTTTCTGCTCCCGGTATAGGCGTGCCGGGCAGCATTATCGTTCATCCGGTCTATGTAGCGCCGGATGCCATTGTGGATGCTTCGGTGATCGGGCCGTACGTCTCGATTGCCGAGAAGGCGGTGGTGCGGAGGTCGATCATCCGCAATTCCATAATCGGCGAGAGCGCCAACGTCGAGGATGGTCTGCTTGATTCATCCTTGATCGGCGACAACGCCAATGTGCGGGGTACCTTCAAGCGCCTTAACGTCGGTGATTCATCGGAGATCGATTTCACGTAAGCTCACTTCCGGAGGACAGCGATGAACAAGCAGAGACATCTTTTCACATCGGAGTCGGTGACTGAAGGTCATCCTGACAAAGTAGCCGACCAGATCTCCGATGCTATTCTGGATGAGATTATGTCCAAGGACCCGAAGGGCAGAGTGGCCTGCGAGACCCTGGTGACCACTGGCCTTGCGCTGGTGTCGGGAGAAATAACTACCGATTGCTATGTTGAGATCCCCTCGCTGGTGAGGAGCGTGATAAGGGACATCGGCTACACCGATGCCACCTACGGGTTCGACTGTGAGACTTGCGCCGTGTTGACGGCAATTCACGGGCAATCGCCTGACATCGCAATGGGTGTCGATCGCGAAGGTGCCGGCGATCAGGGC
>DATKKY010000139.1:0-11442 GCA_035542695.1 bacterium
TGGGTTTCACGAAGAAGACCAAGTCGGACAACGCATTGATCAAGCTGACGCTGGATGGCCTGTCCGGAAGGGTTGCCTACTCGCGGCGCCGGAGCGCCACTCCGGAGCTTGCGGACACATCCAGTGGCTACACCGGCAACCTTGCATACTCCTTCAAGCCATGGTGGAACCACGCGCTTAGGCTCTACCGGGGCTACATGCTGTCCTATCTGCCTGAGGGCATCGATCTGGCGGTATCGGGCTCGACCAGGAGCAGCAGCCAGGTGGACAAGCGCCAGGGTTTGGTCAAGCAGACCCGGTACACTCGCGACATCAAGGGCGATTTTGGAATCGCCTTCAAGCCGCTGTCCGGCCAATCGCTTCAGACCGATTACAGCCTGAAGACCACCCGGGACCTCGATCAGAACAAGCAGGTTCCGATTGTTTCCAGCATTGGTGCGGGACACGAGCTCAAGCGCAATCAGCGGGCGACCGTGACGCTGACGCCATCACTAGGGAAACTCCTGCGGCCCACGGTCAGTTACGACGTCAATTATGATGAGAACGCTGATCCTTCGGTGCGAGCCGCCACCGACCCAGCGGGAATCAGGCGGGCCTCGGCCTCGAGCCGTTCCAACCTGGATCTGGTGATCCAGCCGTCCTCGATCCTGGAGACCCCAGGAAAGACTGACTCCACCGGTGTGCCCTTCTACCGGCGCCTGCTGGGCGTGCTGCCGGATGTGGACCTTGGCTATTTTATCGATCGGAGCGCCAAGTACAACAAGCTCACCCAGCGCCCGGGCCTGAGGTTCCAGCTGGGCATAGATCCCGAGGTGGACAAGGACTTGATTCTCAAGACCTCGGGGTCGGGCACCGCGGTGCAGGCTAGTGACGAGATAACCAGAAACACCGGACTTGATCTCTCCACGGAGCTCAATCCGGTCCAGAACTTGTCGGTGACCGCCAAGTACAAGCGCGATGTGAAGAACCGAAGGTACGCCGGCGCTACCACCTTCGACCGGGAGACATCCTGGCCGGACATTGCCGGCAATGTGACATCGGTGACCCACTTGCCGCTGATTGATGGCGCCCTCAAGACGTCTTCGCTCACCATGGGCTACAAGGGCACCAGTTCCGTCAGCGGAGAAGCTTCCACAGAGACCAACCGCTCCGGTGGTGCCGATTGGGCACCGCTCTTCGGGTGGGACGCTACTTGGCAAAACGGGCTCAGGACCACGATCAACGTGCGGCATACGTCCAGCCACACCGAGGACCTCAAGGGCAACGGAAGCTTGAGGAAGGCTGTCAGCAACTCAGCTACGTTCACTTTGAGGCACTCCTTCGCCGCTCCCGAGGGCATGCACATCCCGCTGGCGGGCAGAACGCTAAGGTTCAAGAGCAGCTTGACCGTATCCCTCGATCTGTCCTATGAGTCGCACCTTGAGACCACGCCCTCGAGCAAGAACCGGGTGGAGAAGAGCACCCGGGAGATAACGGTCAGTCCCAAGGCCAGCTACAGCTTCAGCAAGAACGTGACCGGCTCCGCCGACGCCCGATTCGATCAGACCACCGACCGGCAGCTCGGGCAGACCCGCAGAACCATAGGTCTCAACGTCTCCGTTCTTATCCGCTTCTGATGTTTTCACTTGCATTCGCGGAATCCCTGTTGTAATTTTGCGTATGAGTGGGCCAGGCCCACTCTTAAAGTTTTTATGCTCAGGGGGCTCTCTCATGGGAAGGGTCGAGTTACTGGAAAGAGCCAGAAATATCGTTTTTCCTGTAGTGGACAACCTGGGCTACGATCTTGTGGAAATTTCGTTTGTGGCCTCTCACGGCCGGAGGGTCTTGAGAGTCTTCATTGACCGGCGTGAGGGCATAACGCTAAATGACTGCGCGCGGACCAGCAAGGCGATAAGCGCCGAGCTGGACAGGCATGACCTGTTTACGGCAAGATATTACCTGGAGGTCTCCTCTCCTGGTGCCGAGAGGCGCCTGAGGACGAGGGAAGACTTTGAGCATTTTGCTGGACGGAAGGCCAGGGTCAGGTTCCGGGTAAGCGCCGGTGGCACGAGGGAGTTGACCGGCCGCATGCTCGGGTTCAAGGAGAACGTGCTCGTGTTCGAGCCGGAAGGTGGCGCGGAACTGAGTGTTCCGTTTGGCGATATACTTAGCGCCAACCTTTCGATTTGAGGGAAGGTCACAGTTATGGACATGAGTTTCGAAGTGCTCCAGGCGCTGAAGCTGATCGCGCGGGAGAAGGACGTAGATGAGAACCTGATCATGGAGACGCTTCAGGCTGCCCTGGTGAGCGCTGCCCGCAAGAAGTATGGTGCGATGGCCAATATCGTGGCCGAGATGGATGAGGATCTGGGCAGCCTGCACATCTATTGCCTGAAGACGGTGGTCGACAAGGTGGAGGATCCTCAGATCCAGATCGGTCTCATGGAGGCCATTGATATCGATGCCGATGCGGTCTTGGGCCAGGAGCTCAGGATAGAAATCCCTCCCGAGCAGTTCGGACGGAACGCGATCCAGGCCGCCAAGCAGGTGGTCATTCAGCGGGTCCGCGAGGCGGAGCGCGAGCGGGTCTTCAAGGAGTACGAGAAGCGCGTCGGCGAAGTGGTGACCGGCGGCGTTCAGCAGGTTGACCGCGGCAACATCATCGTCAACCTGGGCAAGACCGAAGCGATCTTGCCGCAGCGCGAGCAGATTCCGAGAGAGCAGTTCCGGCAGGGCAATACGATCAAGGCATACATCGTGGAGGTCTCGCGGACCGCCAAAGGTCCACAGGTGGTCCTTTCTCGGAGCCACAGCGAGTTTATGAAGAAGCTCTTCACCATGGAGGTGCCCGAGATTGAAGCGGGCATCGTCGAGATCAAGGCGGTGGCGAGAGAACCAGGTTCGAGATCGAAGATAGCGGTCCAGTCCAAGGACGACAAAGTGGATGGAGTCGGCGCCTGCGTGGGGATGAAAGGCTCGCGCGTGCAGTCGGTGGTGCGGGAGCTGGGTGGTGAGCGCATCGATGTGGTGCTCTGGGACAGTGATCCAGTGGTTTTCGTGACCAGGGCCCTGAGCCCGGCCAGGGTGATTCACGCCAGCATGGAGGGCAAGGACAACAAGGTAACCGTTGTGGTCGCTGATGATCAGCTGTCGCTGGCGATCGGCAAGGGCGGACAGAACGCCCGGCTAGCTGCCAAGCTGACCAGTCTCAAGATAGATCTGATCAACGAATCGCAGCACGCCGAGCGCCTGGAGTTCCAGAAGATGGCCAAGATACCTCTGACCGAGCTCGCCGAGCTTGACGAAGACGTCCGGGCGAAGCTCGTGGAAGCTGGCTACGCTACCGTTCAAGACCTGGCGGGGGCGGAAGCATCTCAGGTCGCAGCTCTTGAAGGGGTGGGAGAGGAGAAGGCGGCGGCAGCGATCGAGGCAGCTAAGGCAAAGATAGGCCACTTGAGAGAGAAACCGGTGGCTCCGCCAGCAGCGGAACCCCAGATTCAAATGGAAGGCGAAAGGACAGCGGATGGGGTTGGGGTTGGCGAGAGCGGGGAGGCCGGCGAGGCCGGCGAGGCTGGTGAGGCGGAGACAGGCGAGAGTGGAGAGGTAGGCGAAGCCCGGACTGGAGAAGAGGCGTGATGGCCGGAAGGAAGCACACACCGATCAGGACTTGCCTGGGATGCCTTGGGAAGTTCCCCCAGCAGGAGCTGGTGCGCTTTGTTTCCAGCCCTCGCGGCATCGATGTAGGCAACTTGCCGGGACGCGGTCTCTACCTTTGCAAGAACCCGGCCTGTTTCGAGAAGGCGCTTCGCCGCAAGGGCCGGGAGCAGGCTTCATGGAAACGCCTTGATGCGCCAAGCCTCGAACGGCTGCGCGAGGCGGTGGCTCAGGCAAGGCACGCTGGCTTGGGAGCAAGCGGAGGTGGTGCCATTGGCTAGGAAGCGGGTTTACCAGGTTGCACGCGAATTCAACCTCTCGAGTGAGGCTCTGCTTGAGATGCTGAGGGGCATGGGCCTCGCCGTCAAGAGCCACATGAGCGCCATCGACGATGAGAACGTCACGGCTCTTCGCGAAAAACTCCGGCAGGAGAAGGAAGAAGTAAAGAAGGATGAGGCACGCAAGAAAGCCATAGTCGCCAAGCCTCCAGTCAAGGAGAAGGCGCCCGAGAAGGCGCCCGAGCCGGCGAAGCGCGTCGGGCTGAGGCGGAAAGTCAACGAGAAGTCGGTCAAGGAAACCGTCAGGAAGACCCTGGCTGAGATCGAAGGCAAGAAGACCCGGCGGCGCAAGCGGAAGCTGGCGCAGGAGGAAGGGCTTCCCGAAGAAGAGGCGAAGGTCATAAAGGTCACCGAGTTCATTTCGGTAGGGGAGCTGGCCTCGGTCCTCGGTGTCAAGTCGGCTGACGTGGTCGCCTGCTGCATGCGGATGGGTGTGATGGCCACCATCAATCAGAGGCTTGATGCCGATACTATTGAGGCGATCGCAGACGAGTTCGACTATGATGTCGAATTTGTCAAGGAGTACGGTGCCGAGCTGGCCGAGGAGGAAGAGGCTGCCGAGGCTCCGCGTGATCCGGTGGTCACCATCATGGGGCATGTGGACCACGGCAAGACATCGTTCCTCGACTATGTCAGGCGCAGCAACGTGGTGGCCGGCGAATCCGGAGGGATAACCCAGCACATAGGTGCCTACGAGGTGGAGACTGCCGGTGGCAGGATCACGTTCCTTGACACGCCGGGCCACGAGGCTTTCACGGCGATGCGGGCCAGGGGTGCGCAGGCTACCGACATAGTCGTGCTGGTGGTCGCTGCCAACGAGCGCGTCATGCCTCAGACCATCGAGGCCATAGACCATGCCAAGGCTGCCGATGTTCCGATCATAGTTGCCATAAACAAGATTGATCTTCCAGATTCCAACGTGGACAGGATAAAGCAGGAGCTGGCCGGGAACGGGCTGACTCCCGACGACTGGGGCGGAAACGTGCCGATGGTTCCGGTGTCAGCCAAGACAGGAGAGGGCATTCAGCACCTCCTCGAAATGATCCTGTTGCAGGCCGCGATGCTCGACCTCAAGGCGCCGAGGGATGGCAGGGCTGGCGGGGTAGTGATCGAATCGCGGGTGGAGCAGGGACGGGGTATAGTGATAACCATTCTTTCGCAGAAGGGAACGCTGAGGCTGGGCGATCCGTTCGTAGCCGGCATATGGGCTGGCAAAGTCAGGGCGATGTTCAACGAACGCCGGAAGAATGTCGATATAGTGCTCCCGGCGATGCCAGTGGAGATCCTGGGAAGTCAGGGAGTCCCTCAGGCCGGCGATTCGTTCATGGTAACCCGGGATGACCGTGAAGCTAGGGATATCGCGACCCGGCGTCAGGTGCTCCAGCGCGAGAAGGATCTACGCAAGATAGTGCACGTAAGCCTGCAGGATCTTTACGCCCGGATTCAAGCGGGAGAGATCAAGGAGCTCCGGGTAGTGACCAAGGGTGACGTGGACGGATCGGTTGAAGCCCTGAGCGATGCGCTTCAGAAGTTGGGCTCCGACAAGGTGACCATCAAGACGATTCACAAGGGCGTGGGGCCAGTGAACGAATCCGACGTTCTCTTGGCAGCTGCCTCCGATGCAATAGTGATTGGCTTCCACGTCGGGGTGCTCCCGAAAGCGAGGGAAATCGCGAAGCGCGAGCAAGTTGACGTTAGGACTTACGATATAATCTACGAAGTTACCAAGGACATTCAAGCCGCCATGGAGGGCCTGTTGGGGCCTGTCATGGGGGAACGGATCACGGGTTCGGCCGAAGTCAGGAAGGTCTTCACCATCAAGCGCGTCGGCGCTGTAGCCGGCACGTACGTGACCGAGGGCGTCCTCAACAGGAATTGCCTCGTAAGGGTCTTGAGGGCCGGCCAGGTGGTCTTCGAGGGCAAGCTGAGCTCACTCAAGCGCTTCAAAGACGATGCCAAGCAAGTCTCCCAGGGATACGAATGCGGCGCTGGTGTCGAAGGCTTCTCCGATCTTCAGGAGGGAGACATCCTGCAGGCATATGTCCTCGAAGAAGTGAAGAGGGCATAGGAGCGCGAGTTGGTAGTTGGAACCTGCAAGGTCACGCTCTACATACCCGATGGCGGTTCTCTCAAGGAAAAGCGCCTGGTGCTAAGGAGGATCAAGGACAGGGTCAGGAACAAGTTCAACGTTTCGGTGGCTGAGGTCGACGATTGCGACCTCTGGCAGCGCTCGACCCTGGGCATAGCGACGGTCTCCAAGGACAAGGTCTTTGCCAACCAGGTCATATCCAGTGTCCTCGGCGCGATAGAAGCTAACGGTGACATCAGCGTTATCAACGTTGAGACCGAGTTCGAGGTGATCTGAATTGCAGGGACGAAGGTTGGGAAGACTGGGCGGCCAGATACAGGAAGAAGTGAGCGAGATAATCGCGCGCAAGCTCAAGGATCCAAGGGTGGGCTTCGTCACTATCACCGGGGCCAAGGTCAGCGCGGACCTGAGCTATGCCAGCATATACGTCAGCGTTATGGGAAGCCAGGCGGAGATCGACAAGACCCTGGCAGGCTTGGAGGGCGCCAAGAGCTTCATCAGATCGGAGCTGGCCTCAAGACTCCACATCAAGCACATTCCGGAGCTCCGGTTTCACCTTGACGACTCGATAGCTAAGGGCGCGCGCATCGATTCAATCCTGAAGCATCTCAAGGAAGACAAGCATGACCCAGGCTCT
This sequence comes from bacterium, assembly GCA_035542695.1. Classification (GTDB taxonomy): domain Bacteria; phylum Arandabacterota; class Arandabacteria; order Arandabacterales; family Arandabacteraceae; genus DATKKY01. Next base: position 6,698 of record DATKKY010000139.1, read on the forward strand.
CCAGAGCATAGTTGATCTTATCGGCGCTTCGCAGGATTTTCTGATCACATCTCACGTTGATCCTGACGGCGATGCGGTCGGATGCCTCATCGCTATGTATTCGGTGCTCAAGCGGTTAGGCAAATCCGTTAAGGCAGTTTCTGAAGATGGCGTGCCGCCGACCTACCGCTTCTTGCAGAGGGCCGACGAGGTGCTGGCCTCTCCGGTCGATCCTGCCGAAGTTGCCATCGTGGTCGATTCCGGGGCGGTCGAGCGGACGGGCTGGGTCGCCGACATTGTCAAGCGGTCGAAGACCGTGGTCAATATTGACCACCATCGGTCCAATACCTTCTTCGGGCACCTCAACCTGGTGGAGAAGGAGACCGGGGCCTGCGGCGAGATCGTCTACCGGGTGCTCTCCAAAGCGGGCGTGCATTTCGAGAAAAGCGAGGCCGAAGCGCTCTACGTGGCGATCATGAGCGATACAGGGTGCTTCCGCTTTCCCACGACGACGGCTCAAACCCTTGAGATTGCGGCTCACCTGGTCGCCCTGGGCGTGCGGCCCTACCATGTGGCGTCGGAGATCTACTGGAAAAAGTCGCTCACCTCGCTCAAGATTCTCGGCAGTGCCTTGAGCTCGATCGAGGTGATGGGGGGCGGCAAAGTCGCGATGATGGGAGTCACGCGCCGGATGCACCGTGAGACGGGCTCCAGCGATCTGGACACCGAGGGGTTCGCCAACTATCCGAGGTCAATCGAGGGTGTGGCTGTCGGAGTGCTCTTGAGAGAGATCGACGACGGGCTCTTCAGAATAAGCCTGAGGGCAGCAGAGGGCTATGATGTTGATGTGATTGCCAAGCTCTTCGGCGGAGGCGGGCACGCGGCTGCTGCCGGGTGCAGGATCGAGGGCGATCTGGAGACGGTCAAGGCCAAATTGCGCGATGCTATCCTCGCTCAGTTGGGGAATCGCGCCGAATCATCCGGATCATAATCCTATGGACGGCATTCTGCTAATCGACAAACCCGGGGGGATGACGTCCCACGACGTCGTGCTGAGGTTGCGTCGGCTCGTCCCTGGCGCTCGGGTGGGTCATGCCGGAACTCTGGATCCCAATGCGACTGGCCTCTTGATCGGGCTTGTCGGCAAAGCCACGAAGGTATCCCGGTTCCTGATGAGTCTGGAAAAGGAATACCTCTTTACGATCGAACTCGGATTGGAAACCGATACTCATGATGCCTGGGGCCAGGTGGTGTCGAAGGGGAGCACTGCGGGGATCGATGCCGGTCACATCTTGGATGCAGCTTCGAGGTTCAGGGGTAGGTACCAGCAGATCGCGCCTTCGGTCTCGGCCATCAAACACCAGGGCACTCCTCTCTACAAGCTGGCGCGAGAGGGGCAGGCAACCCCTATCAAGACGCGGGTCGTGGAGATACGCGAATTCGAGGTGATCGAAATCGCACCTCCGCTGGTCTCCATCCGGGTAGTGTGTTCTTCCGGCACCTATGTCCGGTCGCTCGCCCGTGACATGGGCCGGCACCTCGGATGCGGCGCTGCCGTGACGAGCCTGAGAAGAGTGAGGGTCGGCACCTTTGGCGTTGCTGCAGCCACGCCGCTGGCTGAGCTCGTGGAGGGCCGTGTCCAGCCCCGCGAGGTGATGCTCTCGATCGAAGAGTCCCTCAAACACCTGCCGCGCATGGGGGTCAAAGCCGACAGCGTGCCCGGCATAAGGTCCGGGCGGCAACCGCTGGCCGGCGATCTTGAGGCGGCCGATTTGGATTTCAAGGGTCAATACGTTGCCCTGACCGACCAGGCCGGCACGATAATCGGGATTGCCGTGCGGTCGGAAGAGTCGGCCTCGCAGCTCAAGACCGAACGGATAATCTGAAGGACAACGTCCTCAGTTTCTATTGAGAGTCCAAAGGGGGTTCAGCCTGAAGATCACCAGGGGCGTGACCGCGCTAAGGCCGAGACGCGCGGGATCCGGTAAAGCCGTGGTGACCATCGGGGCCTTTGACGGTATCCATCTCGGCCACCGGCGCATCCTCGACGAAGTCGTGCTGCTGGCCCGGGGAATAGGAGCGCGGGCGGTTGCAGTGACCTTCGATCCTCACCCGGCTCTGATCCTGACACCTCGCGAGACTCCTCAGATGCTCGCTACGCTTGGGGAGCGGCTTGCGCTGATGGCAGAGGCAGGTCTTGATGAAGTGGTGGTGCTCAAATTCACCGAGGGGCTTGCCCGCGAGCGAGCCCGGGACTTCACGAAGCGCGTCTTAGTCGGCGCGCTCGGTATGGCCAGGCTGGTCATAGGCTACGATTTCAGATTCGGGAAGGCACGGGAGGGCGATGCGCGCCACCTCGAAGCTCTGGGTGAGGAAATGGGCTTCGGAGTGGATATCGTGCCTCCGGTAAGGTGGGCCGGGCATCCCATAAGCTCGACCCGGGTGCGGACGGCCCTGGCCAGGGGTGACGTCAAGGCAGCGGCCCGGATGCTTGGGCGGCCTTACAGCTTTGTCGGCACGGTCGTCCGGGGCGAAGGGCGAGGTCGGCGACTCGCCTATCCCACAGCCAATCTCGCCGTGACCGATGCGACTAGGATGGTGCCGGCGGCGGGCATCTACGCGACGAGGGTGAAGGCCGGGCGGAAAGCCTATGCCGGAGCGCTCTACATTGGCACCAAGCCCACATATGGCGGTAAGGCAATGGGGATCGAGGTCTATCTGGTAGGAGCCCGCTCCAACCTTTACGGGCGAAAGCTGGACGTGGAGTTTGTCGATAAACTGAGAGGTGAGAGGCGGTTTCGGAGCGAAGAGGCCTTGAAGCGGGCGATAGCGTCCGATGTGAGCCGCCTCCGGCGGGTGGTCACGAATTAGTGCTTGATTTGTGCGCTGAAAATGTCTAAGTAATAATGTTCGGAGGGGGTGAAGACCAAGTGAGTTTAGAAAAGGACAAGAAGCAGGAGATCATCAAGAAATTCCAGGTCCATGAGAATGACTCAGGTTCGCCCGAGGTTCAAATCGCCCTTCTGACGGAGCGCATAAACCAGCTAACCGAGCATTTTCAGATTCACAAGAAGGACTACCATTCACGGCGAGGGCTCCTCAAGCTGGTGGGCCAGCGGAGGAGACTGCTCGACTATCTTAAGTCCCGGAAGGCAGAGAAATACAGGCAGATAGTGAAAGAGCTTGGTCTGCGGAAGTAGGGACTAACCGTTCGAAGGAGCCTCAAGGACGTACTTATGACATATGAGGAGAGAATTGAAATCGGGGGAAGGACGCTCTCGATTGAGACTGGGAGAGTGGCCAAACAAGCGGACGGGGCGGTACTGGTCCGCTACGGGGATACGGTTGTACTGGTGACCGCGGTTGTCGCGCACGAACCGATGGAGGGCGCCGATTTCCTGCCCTTGTTGGTCGAGTATCGCGAGAAGTCCTATGCGGCGGGACGGATTCCCGGGGGCTTCTTCAAGCGTGAGGGGCGACCCACTGAGAAAGAGATTCTGAGCGCCCGGCTGATCGACCGGCCGATCCGATCGCTGGTCCCCGATGGTTTCACCAACGAAATCCAGATAATTGCCACGGTGTTGTCTTCAGACCAACAGAATGATTCCGATGTGCTTGCTCTGATCGGCGCCTCAGCTGCAATGGCTTTGGCAGGCGCCACCTTCTGCGCCCCGCTGGGGGCGGTCCGGATTGGGCGAAGAAACGGCGAGTACATCGTCAACCCGACCTTCGCTGAAAGGGAGGAAGGGGACATAGACTTGGTAGTGGTGGGAGTGGGAGACAAGGTGGTGATGCTAGAGGGCGGAATGAAAGAAGTGCCCGAAGAGGCCTTCCTGGAGAGCGTCCGCCTCGGCATGGAAGTGATACCCAAGATCATTCAGGTCCAGCAGGACCTGATGGCTAAGTGTGGCCGTCCGGCGATCGAGGTCGCCCCGAGGGCGGTGAGCCCTGAAGTGCTCGGGGCGGTTACCAGCCAGTTCGCAGGCAAGGTCGCCGAGGCGCTCCGCCTGCCGGACAAGACTGCGCGGCAGGACGAGGTCGATAAGGTCCGCACTGAGGCCCTCGCTGCGCTCAAGGAGAAGTTTCCGGAGAACGAGATCGACATAAACGCCGCCCTGTCCAAGATCGAACGGGACAACGTGCGCAAGATGGTGCTTGCCGAGGGCAAGCGGGTTGACGGGCGGGGCATGACCGATCTCAGGCAAATAACTTGCGAAGTGGGCGTGTTGCCGCGTACTCACGGCTCCGCGCTCTTCACCCGGGGTCAGACTCAGTCGCTGGCCGTGACAACCCTGGGCACTTCCATGGATGAGCAGCGCGTGGAGGACCTGGAAGGCGAGACTAAGAAGTCCTACATGCTGCACTACAACTTCCCGCCATTCAGCGTGGGGGAGATAAAACCCTTGAGAGGGCCAGCCAGGCGCGAGATCGGGCACGGAGCTCTGGCGGAACGTGCTATCCAGCCGGTGATCCCGCTTTCCGAGATCTTCCCGTACACGATTCGCATCGTTTCTGACATCCTCGAATCCAACGGCTCTTCCTCGATGGCGACGGTCTGCAGTGGCACGCTGTCCCTGATGGATGCAGGCGTGCCGATCAAAGCGCCGGTCGCCGGGGTCGCGATGGGCCTGGTGAGAGAAGGCGAGGATTACCGTATTCTCACTGACATCCTGGGCCTCGAGGATCACCACGGCGATATGGATTTCAAGATCACCGGTACCCGCAAGGGCTTGACGGCGATCCAGATGGATCTCAAGATCCCCGGC
>DATKKY010000140.1:0-3157 GCA_035542695.1 bacterium
TCCGAGGTAAGAGGGTGCTGGTGGTCGAAGATGGCCCGACGCTGACCCACGGAGACATGAACTTTGGAGCAGGCATAGTGGCGGCGACCAAGTACCGCGCCAGAAAGCTGGTTGATCCTCGCCCGTTCGCAGTCGGCGAGCTCAAGGGTACGCTGGACAAGTACCCCAGGATAGTTCACCTCATACCGGCGATGGGCTACACGCGAGGTCAGCTCAAGGACCTTGAAGCAACCATCAACGCGGCCGACTGCGATACCGTGATCAATGCGACGCCAGCTGACCTCAGCAGCATAATCGACATAAAGGTGCCGGTTGCCAAGGTCACTTACGAGCTTAGCGAGATCGGCAAACCCGACATTGCATCGATTCTCAAAGGCTTTCCAAGGAGAGGAAGGTAGCAATTGAAAGTGCATGAGTACCAGGCGAAGGGAATATTCGCCAGCTACGGAATCCCGGTTCCTCTGGGCGAGGTGGCAAGCAGCCCCAATGAAGCCAGGCTGGTCGCCGAGAGGGTGGCCAAGAAGGTAGTGATCAAGGCCCAGGTCCATGTTGGGGGACGTGGCAAAGCTGGTGGAGTCCAGTTCGCAGCCACCCCGGAGGAAGCCTTCCGGGTAGCATCGGCGATTCTCTCGATGACGATCAAGGGGCTCCCGGTCAGGAAGGTGCTGGTCGGCGAGTGTCTCGATGTCAAGGAGGAATACTACCTTGGCGTTGTGATCGATCGCAGATCTCAGAAGCCCACCATTATGGTGAGCGCCGCTGGCGGAGTGGACATCGAAGAGGTTGCCCGCGTGAGCCCTGAGAAGATACACAAATTCGCGGTCGATCCGGAGCAGGGGCTTCGAGCGTACGAGGCCCGGGATCTGGCATTCAAGATTGTGGCTGACGGCAAGCTGGCGCTTAAGACTGCCGACGTGCTCTCGAAGCTGTACAAGACCTTCGTGTCGGTAGATGCCTCGCTGGCGGAGATCAATCCTTTCGTCAGGACCGCTTCAGGCCAGATGATAGCTCTGGATGCCAAGCTGAACATTGACGACAATGCGCTTGACCGGCGGCCGGAGCTTCAGAAGCTGCGGGATCCCGAGAGCGAAAGCCCTTACGAAATGCGTGCGAGAGAGAAGGGTCTGAGCTATGTCAAGCTGGACGGGGCAATAGGATGCATCGTCAATGGCGCTGGCTTGGCTATGGCCACCATGGACATGATCAAGCACTATGGGGGCGAACCGGCCAACTTCCTGGATATAGGGGGGAGCTCCAATCCGGAGAAGGTGACCACAGCTATGGAGATCATCCTGTCAGACGAGAATGTCAAGGCAATCCTCTTCAATATCTTCGGGGGGATCACCAGATGCGATGACGTCGCCAAGGGGATAGTCGCGGCGCTCAACCAAATGAAGATAAGCGTGCCCGTGGTGGTCAGGCTCACGGGAACCAACGAGGACGCGGCGCGCCGGATACTGAGAGAAGTTAGCGTCACGCCGGTAGCGACAATGGACGAGGGAGTCAAGCAGGCGATACGCCTGAGCAGAGGGGGCGTATAGATGAGCGTCCTGGTTGGAAAGAACTCGCGGGTCTTGGTGCAGGGAATAACGGGGCGGGACGGCAAGTTCCACGCTCTTCAGATGAGAGAATACGGGACCAAGGTGGTAGCGGGCGTCACCCCCGGTCGCGGTGGGGAGCGCGTCGAAGGCATCCCGGTCTTCAATTCGGTCAGGGAAGCGGTCGCGGCAACGCGCGCCAATACGTCGGTGATCTATGTGCCTTCGTTTGCTGCAGCCGACGCGATCTATGAGGCGTGTGATGCCGGCATAAAAGTGATTGTCTGTATCTCCGAGGGCATACCGACGCTGGACATGGTCAAAGTGGTCGATTACCTGAGGAAGAACAAGGCCAGGCTGGTTGGTCCAAATTGCCCCGGCGTGATCACGCCCGGCGAGGCGAAGGTGGGCATAATGCCAGCGACGATCCACAAGCCGGGTCCGGTCGGTGTGGTGTCGCGAAGCGGCACGCTGACCTATGAAGTGGTTTACCATCTGACCAGCCGCGGCTTGGGGCAGTCGACTTGCATGGGCATCGGAGGGGATCCGATCATAGGAACCAACTTCATCGATGCTCTCACTTTGTTCGAGGCAGACAGGCGCACCAAGGCGATCGTGCTGATCGGGGAGATCGGTGGCACTGATGAGGAAGAAGCTGCCAAGTTCATAAAGAAGCACATCACCAAACCGGTGGTGGCGTTTATCGCCGGCATCACCGCTCCGCCGGGGAAGCGCATGGGCCACGCGGGCGCGATCATTGCTGGCGGCACAGGCACTGCCAAAGAGAAGATAGAAGCTTTCGGCGCGGTCGGCGTTCCGGTTGCGAAGACTCCCGCCGAGATCAGTGAATTGGTTGCGAGTCTTCTCGCGAAGAGAGTTGAGAAGCGAGCTGGCAGGCGGCCGACATCGCGGACGAAAATCCGCAAGAAATCCTCGCGGAAACCGGCGCAGAAAAAAATCAACAAAAAGGCGCGAAGGTAAGCTAAAAAGCTTGACAAAAAGTTGGGTTAGTTGCTTAATCTGCGAGGAGTGTGATCGGTCTTCCTCCGATGCGGCTCTGGCCTCTTAGGTAACTTGAGGTCGCGGTGAGGTCGAGCCGGGAGGAGAAACCAGAGAAAGGGGGCAGTAGGAACATGGCGAAGAAAGCCAAGAAGGCGACCAAGAAGACGAAGAAGACTGCAAAGAAGAAGAAGAGATAAGCAAGCAAGGAAGTCGGAAGTAACGGAGCGGCAGGCCGAGTGGGCTGCCGCTCTTGTCATATGGGGCGAAGTCAAAATGGAGTTGCGGCCCTTTGGGTCTTGTGTTATAGGTTAACAGAGGTTGCCAGTACCTTTGTCTGAGGGTCTCAGCGACGGGACCCTTTTTAAGTGAGGCGGCTGACATTGGAAAGAACTCTATTCATCGTTAAACCGGATGCGGTGGAGCGCTCGCTGGTGGGCAAGATCCTTGCGATGGTCGAGGAGGCAGGCCTCAAGATCATCGGGCTGCGGATGGTCAGTCTCGACAGCCGAAGCGCCGGCGACTTTTACAGAGTTCACAAGGGGAAACCCTTCTTCGACAAGCTGGTTGCCTATATGACCTCTGGCAGAGTCGTCGCAGGAGTAGCTGAAGCCAATGAC
>DATKKY010000141.1:0-8145 GCA_035542695.1 bacterium
CAGGCGCAGCTGGCCCTCCAATTCGGCCCGCGTGGCCTCCAACGAAGCCAGGTTGTCCATCTTCAGGCCGATCTTGTCCAGGGTCTTCTTCTGGGTTGGATCTTTGGCCTCACGGATCAGGAAGAGGACGTCCTGAAGGGCGATCAGAATCTGGAGTTGGGGGTTCATGCTTCGAGCTCCGCAACCAGGTCCATGAGCTGCTTGCGCTGCTTGATGTCCTTCATCCGCTTGTCTTTGGAAATCTGGCTCGCGACCTGCGCGACCTTACCGAGAGCGATCAAGTACTGGCTGGGGTCGCCAATGGGCGGCGCGACGATCAGAAAGAAGAGATAGGCCCGCTTGCCGTCCATCGATTGGAAGTTGATGCCGGTTTTCGATCTTGCGATCGCGACCACAAGCTCGCTGACCACAAGGGAACGGCAGTGAGGTATGGCAATCCCGTTGCCCACGCCAGTGGAGCCGAGTTCTTCGCGGCTGGTGAGAGTGGCGAGGAGGTTCTTCTGGGCAGCAGAGCTGAGCTTCAAGAGCTTGACCAGCTCTCTGAGAACGCCTTCCTTGGTCGTAGCCTTAAGGTCGAGGTTGATACGTTCCGGACTTAATATTCCAGAGAGCTTCATCAGCGATCTTAGTCCTCAATGCCTTCCAAGCCAATATTAGGTCAAGGCAGCAATTCCGTCAAGCAGAGTCTTGATTTCTTGTCTGACCTCGCCGTCGGCCTCGCCCTCGAGGGCCTTGGTGAGCAAGGGCCGAGCAGTCTGGCCCTGGATCATCGCGATGGCCCAGAAGGCATGCTGCCGGACCATGGGATCATCATCCCGCGCGCAGGTCTCCAGGGCTCCCATCAAGGTCGCCGAGCGGGAGTGGCCGGCTGCAAAGATGGCATCTCTCCGGATCACGTTCCGCTCGCGCATGCCGATCTGGTTGTCGCGGAAACGCCGTCCGAACTCGGCCTCGGATATGACCAGTACCTCGTCGAGCCTCGCGCCTGTGCCGACGCGGCCGTGCTCGACCCTCCGGCTGGTCGGAGTGAGGTGGGCGTTGTAGGGGCACACGTCCTGGCAGGTGGTACAACCGTAGAACCGGCCGCCCCAGGCTTGGCGCACTGCCGGCGGCACCCTGGTCCTGCGCCCGCAGTGAGCCTGGATGCATAGCGTGCGGTCAACCAGGTACGGGACCGAGAGAGCGCCCACCGGACAGGCGTCGATGCAGCGCGTGCACGTTCCGCAGGACCGCTCGAGCGGCGCATCACTTTCGAGCTCGAGATCAGTCAGGATCTCACCCAGGACGACGAAGGAGCCGTGCTCCGGCGTGATGATGACGCCGTGCTTGCCATAGAAGCCCAGGCCGGCCCGAGCTGCCAGCGCCTTCTCGGCCAGGCTCACGTAGCAGCACATCACTTTGGTCCTCGCCTCGAAGTTCTGCTCGATGAAATCTGCGAGCCCGCGGAGCCTGCGTTTCAGATCATTGTAGTGGTTGGCGACGGTGTACTTGGCGATAGGGCCGACCAGAGGATCGTCGGGCGTCGGCTCGCCGGTGTAGTAAGCCTGGTAGGCGGAGATCACCGACTTGGCCGACTTCATGTGGCGCGTCGGGGTAGAGATCTTGAGGATGGTGCTGGGCTTGGGCACGATATCAGCCGGCACGAACCCGCGGCCTACGGCGTCTTCCCAGCTCCGGCGGACTTGCTCCAGAGGCGAGGCATCGGTGAAACCCAAGCCGTCAATCCCGAGGCGCCTGGCCTCGCTCGTGATAGCGGTTTTCCGAGCCGGATCGTGCGTCATTTACCGGTCTTGACCCCTCCCGGAGTCTATAGTAACTTGCTTGGTGAGCATCTTCAAGCTGGCTACAGGAGGACAACGTTATGAACCCATCATCAATTGCGCGTTCGCGGGTGAGACTGCTGGCCCTTGCGGCCCTGGTTTTCGCCCTTGCCCTCGCCTTCGTTTCTGCCGGGTGCTCCAAGCAGGAGGGCAGTGATGCTTCCAAGCAGGGCAAGCCGGCGCCAAAGCTTGTCCAGCCTCTGCCTCCAGGCAACATCAGGGCAAGCCATATCCTGATTGCCTACGCGGGAGCGCCGGACTCAAAGGCCACGCGCACCAAGGCCGAGGCCAAGCAGCTGGCCGATGAGCTCCTGGTGCGGGTCAACAAGGGCGAGGATTTCGCCGAACTTGCCCGGACCTATTCCGACTGCCCATCGCGCGAAGATGGCGGGGACTTGCGTTTCTTCCCCAGGGGCCGGATGGTCAAGCCCTTTGAGGATGCAGCTTTTGCTCTCAAGCCCGGCCAGGTCTCCGGAGTTGTGGAGACCCAGTTCGGATATCACATCATCAAGCGGACTCAGTAGCTCGCGGGGGACACGAATGGCTATCAAGGTTACCTGGGAGAGCGGGATGAAGTTCGTCGGAGAGAACGAGCGGGGCAACAGGGTCACGATGGAGACCGGGCTCAAGTACGGAGGCAGCGGCCAGTATCCCACTCCCATGGAAATAGTGGCCATGGCGCTGGGAGGCTGCACCGGGCTCGATGTCGTGTCGATCTTGAAGAAGATGAGAGTGGACTTGAAGCGGCTCGAGATCGAAGTCGAGACCAAGCGGCACGCTGAACCGCCTGAGTACTTCGAGGAGATAAACCTGGTTTTCACTATCTCCGGCGAGGGGCTGACGCAGGAAAATGCGAACCGCGCGGTGTCGCTTTCCAGCGAGAAATACTGCTCGGTCGGGGCGATGCTGCGGGAGAAGGCCAAGATCACCCATTCGATCAAGGTAGTGTGAAGCGTAGTGTGAGGCCTGGCACGGGCTCGCTATTCGTAGTGCAGGCTTTCGATCACGTCGCAGTTGGAGGCCTTCCTCGCAGGGAACGCGCCGGATATTACGCCTGCGCCGGCGATAAATCCGAAGATCGCCAGGAGCAGCAGTCCGTTTATCTGGGGAGCCGCGAAGAACTTGGGCAGAGGCAGGACGCTCATCACCTTGGAGATCCCAATCGCGACCAGAATGCCCGCCAAGCCGCCCGCAAAGCAGATCATGATGGCCTCGGATACGAACTGGAGGAATATGTGAGACTTCTTAGCCCCAATCGCCCGCCGGATGCCGATCTCCCTGGTTCGTTGAGCCACTGAAACAAACATCACGTTGGCAACGCCGATTCCGCCGATCAGCAAGGTGACCAGACCCACGCCTCCCAGGAAGACCCCCAGCCCGCGCTGCATCTTGCTCAAGTCCTCCACAGCTTCGAGGGCTGAGTAGATAGCGACCGCGTCCTCCTTGTCAGTGTTGTGGTTCTTCAAGATCAGGTCGCGCAGCCGCTTCTCGACTTCCTTGTAAGGGATGGCCCGAGTCGGGTGGAGCTGGAAGTACTGGGGCTGGCGTTGGCCGGACAGCAATTCAGCTGTGGTGTAAGGGATCAGGATCTTGTCGTCATCCAAGGAATTCTCGATCGAGGTCTGGTCGCCCTTCTTGACAGCCACGCCCACTACCAGGAAAGGCACGCCCTTGATCCTGATGGAGCTCGCAACCGCGTCTGAGGTGGGGAAGAGCTTCTCTTTGACTGCTGCCCCGATGAAGGCAATCTTGCGGCGCTCGTCGAGGTCACGCTGGTTGATGAACCTCCCTTGGGCCACCTCGAAGTTCCGGACGATCTTGACGTCGGGCACGACCCCGAGCGTGTTGACCGCGCGCGACTCGCTGCCGTGCTCAGCCACCGGGAAGCCGATATCTATTTCCGGAGTGAAGTGCTCGATGTACCACGCATTGGTCTTGATGTCGTCGATGTCCGCATTGGCGAACCGAAGATACTGGGCGCGGCGCATACCGCTTATGGGGCTCTCAACCCGCCGTGGATAGATCGCTGTCCGGCGGCCACCGATCTGCTCTAGGTTCTTGAGCATGCCTACCTTGGTGCCTTCACCCCATCCAAGGAGCAAAGCAACCGCAGCCACTCCCCAGAAGACGCCGAACCCGGTCAGCACGGCGCGCAAGCGGCTGGCCCTTATGTCTTCGACTGCCTGTGAGACTATCTCGCCGAAGAGGCCGGGGAAGATGCGCGCGCTGTGGCGCCGGCCGGTGCGGCCTCCTGAGGCCGTGAAGTCCCCCTTGATCGCCTGAACCGGAGGAATGCTGGCCGCTCGTCGGGCCGGAGTGATTCCGGAGAGCACCGCCGTCCCTACCATGACCCCCACGGTCAGCAGAGTGATCTTCCAGGACAGAATTGGCAGCGGCACCGTATCCGGCAGGGGCAGCTTCGAGAAGCCAAAGAGCACCAAGAGCCCTATCGCGAGGCCAATCAAGCCGGCGACCATAGTGACAAAGAAGGTCTCGGTCAGTACCTGCCAGATGATCCATCTTCGCTCGCCGCCCACCGCGCGCCGGACGCCGATCTCGCCAATCCGCTCATTGACTGATACCAGCATCATGTTCATCACGCCGATGCCGCCGATCGCGAGCGTCACCATGCCTACGCCAGCCACGAAGATCCGCAAGGCCGCGGCCATCCGGTCCAGCATCTTGGTAAACCGGGTCATAGGCAGGATAAAGGCTGCCTCCTCGTCATCGGGTGCGAAGTGGTATTTCGCTGCCAGAGCCTTCCGGATCTCGGTCGCTGCTTCCTCGCTCTGATTGATGTCGAAGGCGCGGCCCTCAATGCAAAAGACGGGCCTGTGGCCACCAGCGAAGAGGCTCCGGCCCGTCGAGAGGGGGATGAACACGATGTTGTCGTCACGGTCCCCGATGTTGGCCATCTGCCGCTTTTCAGGCAAGAGCCCAACCACGGTGAACCTGATGCCCCCCAGCCTCAGCTCCTGGCCCAACGGATCCTCGGTCTTCTCGAAGAACTGCTCGCGGATCTTCTTGCCGAGATAGCAGACCCGGCGCCGCTCGCTGATGTCATCCGGGGTAATGAAGCGGCCCTGCTCGGGCGCGAGGTTGCGTAGGGCCATGGCGTCAGGGACCACGGCCCGGATGGTCTGCTCCTGGGTCTTGGCTCCTCGGGAAACCGCCAGTGAATACTGGTCTTCGGCGACCACCCACTTGAGTTTGGACGAGTAGGCCTTGATGGCATCGACGTCCTCAGGGTAGAGGTTGATAATTCGACCTGCGCGGTAGCCACCGATCCCCTTAGAGGTGTGGCCCTCGAAGACGAAGATGATGTTGTCGCCGAGCGAATTCATCCCGGCTTTCAACATATGCTCGACGCCCACGCCCCAGCCCGCCAGGATCAGGACGCTCGCTACGCCCCAGGCGATTCCAAAAGCGGAAACGGCGTTCCGCCGCTTCTGGCGCGAAATCGCCGTTGCAGATTGGGACAGCAGATCAACGATTCTCATGGGTCCTACTGCATCACAACTTTGTCGCCCTCAGCTAGGCCTTCCACGATCTCGACCTTGATGCCGTCGCTCACGCCGGTCTTGATGGCCACGCGCTGCTTGCCGCCTTTGGCTCCGGGATCCACCTTATCCACGAATGCCTTGTCGCTTTCGTAGACCACGGCTCCCTCTGGCAACGTAAGCACGTCCTTGCGGTCCTCCAGCACCAGCTGCACGTCCGCCGACATGCCGGTCTTCAAATCGCGGGTGTCACCGAGAACCTGGGCTTCAACCTTGAAGTTGACGACGCCCTCAGCCTTGACTCCCTGAGGCGCAATCTTGGTAAGCCTGCCCTGGAAGGTGGTATCGGGGAAAGCGTCCACAAATATCTTGGCGGGCATGCCAAGCCTGATCTTTCCGACGTCGCTCTCGTCAACGTCGCCCTCGAAGTGCATCACCGAGACGTCAGCCAGCGTGAGCACGCTGGTGCCGCCGTAGGCTGACGATAGCGGGATCACTGATGAGCCTTCGTCCACATTGCGGGAAAGCACGATGCCGTCCACCGGTGAGTCGACTATCATGTCGGCCAGGGCCTCGGCGGCCTCCGAGCTCTCGCCGTGTCCGGGATTGCTCGCGGCGCTCTGGGAGGTCTTCTTGCCAGAGCCCTGCTCCAGCACCTGGAGCTGAGCCTGCGCTGCGTCCAACCGGGCGGCATCGATGGCGAGCTGGGTCTCTACCTCTTCCACATCCTTGTCCGACACTAGGTTCTTGTCCGCGAGACCCTTGAGACGCTCGAGGTTCCGTTTGGATTGAACCACCTGGGCCGCTGCCGTCTTGACCTGTTCCCTGGCTGCCACCAGCTCATCCGGTGTCGCCGTGGGCACGATTTCCGCTAGCTTCTGCCCGCGGGTAACGGGCTGACCCTCTTCCACGAAGAACTTGCGCACCACGCCGCCGATCTTGGACTTGACTTCGGCGACAGCGAGCGGCCTTATCATACCCGTAGCGACCACGGCCTTGGTTATGTTGCCCTTCTGGACCGTGACGACGCGCATCTCGGGTATCTTCGGTTTGCGGCTCTTCATGACGACGACCACGACCGCGGCCACAGCCACGACCACGATGATCGGGATCAGGATCTTCTTCAACTGACGGCCTCCTTTCGGATCACCGATGTCTCGGTTGGTCCGGCTATTTCGACCCCTTCTCCGGCTTGGCTGGTTTGGCAGCTTTGGTCTCAGGCTGCATGATTATCACAGGCACCTTGGCCTCAGCCTTGAAGGTCTGGGCGTCCGCGATCGAGCCCACGACCGCCCCGTAATGCATGGGAATCGCGACCTTGGGCTTGATGATATTGGCTGCCTTGGCAGCTTCCGTGGCAGTCATGGTATAGGTCCCGCCGATCGGCAGCATGGCCACGTCCACCTTGAAGTCTTTCATCTCGGGGATGAGGTCGGTGTCCCCGGCGTGGTAGAAGGTCCTCCCGCCCACGTGGACGATGAAGCCGACGTATGCCTTCTCCTTCGGGTGATACTGCTTGTCGATGTTGTAGGCCGGCACGGCTTCGATCTTGATGCCCTCGACCGTGAGGGTGTCACCAGGCTTCACGGCCTTGAACACGCCCTGCTTGGGGAGCTTCGCCAGCGCTGCCGGCACCGAGATCACCACAGTAGTCGGTTTGATGATCTTGGCCACGTCGGCCGGCGACAGGTGGTCGAAGTGATCATGGGTTATCAGAATGATGTCAGCGGGGGGCAGCTTGCCCGAGAGCTGGAAAGGATCGAAGTAGATGTTCTTGGTATCCTCAAGCAAGAAAGCCGACTGGCTGAACCACCTGAGGCCCTTGATCAGATTCTTCGTGGTGTCCGGCGGCACCTTGGCATTGTCGGTTTCCATTTCCTCATCCGTGTCCGCGCCATGGGCGGTGTATGATTCGTCTATGTCGCCCTCGCCTTCGGCGACGAGCATCGGGCCTGAGGCGGGGTCAGCCGTGGGCGTTGGCGCGAGGCCGGCTGGATCGGCTGCGGAGCTGGCCGCGTGGCTCGCACTCGCCGCGCGCTCGCCCGCGAGCGCAGGGCCCGATCCCAAAGCGAGCCCGAGCGTCAAGATCAGAGTCAGGCCGCCAAGCATCATGCTCGACTTACACATAGGGGATCACCTCCACGATTAAAAGGTAACTAGATCCGCGCATAGGGGATGGCGCAACCGTGAATAGCATAAACAAGCTGCCGGAATATGGCAAGAGATTATGTGGGGCCCCAAACGCCTTGCACTCACGGGCCTCGGGGCTTAGACTGCCCGCAGAGGATGGACCACTTCGGCGGTGTTCCAGCGGCTGACTGCATTGGTGCTGGAGGGATCGTGGGCTCTCGATATCCCCGGTTGAGGAGCGACCTCGTCGTGAGCGACGTCACGCAGGGTGATGAGTGCTCCTATGTGGTCAAGGACCCCGTGACCCGCAAGTTCTTCCGGCTCAAGGAGCATGAAGCCTTCATCGCCAGCAAGCTCGATGGCGCGACCTCCCCGGAGGAGATCTGCTCCGCCTTCAAGGCCACCTTCCGTGCCACGCTTCCCGGACCTAGTCTCGAGCGCTTCCTTCAGCGCATGGATGCTCTTTGCCTGACGGATCAGGGGCTCGCAGCTGATGAGATTGCTCGACGCCAGCGTTCAGCAGCAAGCGGAGGCGGCATCGCGTCCGCATTGCTCGGCCTTAGGCTCCCGGAGGTCGATCCCGAGCGGATGCTGACGGCGATCGCGCCCTATATCAGGTTCTTCTTCACGCGGGCATTTCTTGTCATCAGTGCTCTGGTCACGCTGGTCGCGATCGGCATCACCATCGGCCGATG
>DATKKY010000142.1:0-2380 GCA_035542695.1 bacterium
CTGCTCTGGGCCAATCTGACCAACAGGTACATCCTTATCTGCCTGTTTGCGACTTGCTGGCTGGGGGCAATGGGGTTTGTTGACGATTACTTGAGGATCATCAAGCACAAGCCGACCGGCCTGGTTGGCAAGTACAAGGTCGCTGGCCAGGCAGTGTTGGGACTGATAGTCGGAACACTGCTACTTGCCTTTCCGGACAATCCCGAGCTCGCGACCAAGACCACGCTTCCGTTTCTCAAGAATGTCTTTCCTGACTTCGGCATCTTCTACGTGCCCTTTGTGATCCTGGTGATAACCGGGGTATCCAACGCAGTCAATCTAGCCGACGGGCTGGATGGTCTGGCGATAGGCATGTTCGCTTTCGCTGCAGCAGCCTTTGCCGGGTTGAGTTATGTGACCGGTCATGCGAGGTTCTCAAGCTATCTCAATATACTCTACCTGAGGCAGGCAGGGGAGTTGACCATCTTCTGCGGATCGCTGGTGGGCGCTTCTCTGGGCTTCCTGTGGTTCAATGCCCACCCCGCAGAGGTCTTCATGGGGGACACCGGCTCGCTGGCCCTAGGTGGCGCCCTCGCCGTGATATCGATTCTGATCAAGAAGGAAATACTGCTGGCGATTGTAGGCGGGATATTCGTTGTCGAGGCGCTCTCGGTAATGATCCAGGTGGTGTCCTTCAAGCTGACTGGCAAGCGGGTCTTCAGGATGGCACCCCTGCATCACCATTTCGAGCTAGGGGGCCTGCCCGAATCCAAGTTGGTTGTGAGGTTCTGGATAGTCGCTGCCCTGCTGGCGCTGGTGACCCTTAGCACGCTCAAGCTGAGATGAGAACCGACCGTATGGAGAAGGCCAAAGTTCTTACAGCTCGCGACCTCGCGGGCAAGAACGTGCTTGTCGTGGGGCTCGCCCGCAGCGGAATCGCAGCCTGCCGTGTGCTCGGCGATGCCGGCGCCGTTGTGAGAGCAACCGACAAGCGGCCGGCTGAGGCGGTCGGGGCCGATCTGGCAGCGCTTCGTCGCATCGGAGTCGAAGTCGAGGTCGGCGGCCACACCCGCGATTTCGCGGCGGGTTGCGAGATCGTAGTGGTGAGCCCCGGCGTGCCTCTGGACACTGGCCTCGTCAAGTGGGCTCGCGGCCGCGGCAAACTGGTGATGGGCGAGGTGGAGCTTGCCTGGTGCCTGAGCGATGCCGTCTTCGTCGCTGTGACGGGCACCAACGGCAAGACCACTACGGCGAGCTTGCTGGGAGAGATCTTGAAACGGCACACCGACAAGGTCCGCGTGGGCGGCAATATTGGAGACCCGATATCAGCTCTCGCCGCGGGGCTTGGCCCCGATTGGACGTTGGTGATCGAAATCTCCAGCTTCCAGCTGGACACTTGCCTCAGTTTCAGCCCCAAGGTAGCAGTACTGCTGAACGTGACTCCCGACCACCTTGATCGATACGAATCCTATGAAGCCTATGTTCAGTCCAAAGCCAGGATTTTCATGAACCAGGTCGACGATGACTTCGCCATCGTCAATGGAGATGACAAGGACGCCCTGCGGGCAGCGCGGGATGCCGCCTCGCGGAGACTTTATTTCAGTCTCGTCGGCGAGGTCACCCAGGGTGCTTTCGTCAGAGATGAGACTGTGGTCGTCAGGCTGGGCAAGCAAGAGACAACTCTCTTCGCTACAGAGGATCCCAAGATCCGGGGCCCGCATAACCTCGCGAATAGCCTTGCCGCTTCCCTGGCGGCCACAGTCCTTGATACTCCGCCGGCAACTATCCGGGAAGCCCTCAGGAGTTTCGCGGGGCTCGAGCACCGGCTTGAGCCTGTGGCTTCGGTCGGAGGGATTGGGTTCATCAATGACTCCAAGGCGACCAACGTTGATTCCTTGCGGTGGGCCCTGGAGACCGCGACCGAGCCGGTGGTCTTGATCGCCGGGGGCCGGGACAAGGGTGGCGATTTCACCCAGGTCCTGGACCTGGTGAGGCGCAAGGTCAAGGCGATCGTGGCAGTCGGCGAGGCCACCGAGAAGCTCGAGAAGACCTTTTCAAGCGTCGTCAAGGTCGTGGCTGAGGCAGGGTTTGAGGAAGCGGTGCGGCGGGCCTACGGCCTTGCGGTCAGGGGAGAGATCGTCCTGCTCTCGCCCGGGTGCGCGAGTTACGACATGTTCCGGGGCTTTGAACACCGCGGAGAGGTATTCAAGGCGATCGTGATGAAACTCAAGCAGGAGAGCGAGGGCAACCTCCATGGATGAACGCGGCATGGACAGACTGCTGCTCTTTGCGGTCGTTGCCCTGACCATGATCGGGCTGGTGATGGTCTATAGCTCGAGCTACATCATCGCCCAGGAGTCACCCAAGGCGCGCGACGCAGCCTTCTTCCTCAAGCGGCACA
>DATKKY010000143.1:0-5923 GCA_035542695.1 bacterium
GTGCTCTGGCGACCCAGCTGGTGAGCGGCACCATCAAGTGGCGAAACAAGATCGACTTCATCATAAAGCAGCTCTCTCACCGTAGCCGAGTGGTCTCTCCGGTCGTGCTCAACATCTTGCGGCTCTCGATCTATCAGCTGCTCTTTCTCGACAAGGTCCCCGACTACGGAGCCACCAACGAAGGGGTGAAGCTGGCCAAGAAGACCGGCGACGTTTATCAGGCTGGCTACGTCAATGCGATCCTCAGGAGGTACTTGCGGGAGAAGGATGAGATCGAGTTTCCCGACATCTATGAAGAGCCGATCAAGCACATCGCGGTCATGTATTCCCATCCCACCTGGCTGGTGCGGCGATGGCTCAAGCGCTACAGCGTTGACGATGTGATAAGCCTGGCGCTCGCGAACAACCGGATTCCGCTCACCGGTTTCAGGATCAATCGCCTGAGGGGTACCCAGGATGAGGTGGTGCGGCTGGTCCAAGAGGAAGGCGGGGAGATCGTAGGGGAGAGCCTAGCGCCCGATCACATTTATGTCCGCGGCGCAAGCCCCGTGGAGGATCTCAAGGTCCACCAGGCCGGTCTCGTTCAGGTCCAGGACGCCAGCTCCGCGCTGGTTGCCCGGGTCTTGGACCCCGTCGCCGGCACCTTTGCCGTGGATCTCTGCAGTGCTCCCGGCGGCAAGGCCACCCACATCTATGAGCTGGCTCGGGGCGATGGGCTGGTGGTCGCTAACGATGTCTCGATGCCCCGGCTGTCGCTGGTCAAAGCTAATGCCGTCCGGCTGGGCCACGCCGGTATGGCCTTCACCATATCGGATGGGAGGAAGCCGGCAGTTACCGGGGCCGACTTCGTGCTGGTGGACGCCCCCTGCAGCGGCTTGGGAGTCCTGGCCCGGCGCTGGGACTTGCGGTGGACCAAGCGGGAGAATGACATCATGCGCATGGCTGCCTACCAGCGGGAGCTGCTTGCGGCCGCTATTGGGATTGCCAAGAGCGGAGGCGTCGTGGTATACAGTACTTGCAGCATTGAGCCGGAGGAGAATGAGGGCGTGGTCACGGCCGTCCTCGCAAAGGACGGCCGCGCAGACCTTGAAGATATAAGTCGGCTGGTGCCGGCTTCAGTCGTATATAAAGAGGGGATGATGCAGACTCTGCCCCATGTTCACGGGACAGACGGCATCTTCGCGGCCCGGTTGCGGAAACGTTAGCGGGACGAGGTTATATGATCCGGAGGTTGCTGACATACCTGGCGGTATTTGCGGCTGCCATCCTCGCCGTGGCGCTCCTGATCAATTTCGTGATGGCGGTGCTGGTGGGCGGCAAACAGGTGGATGTCCCCGACGTGAGGGGCTTGAGCGAGCGGGACGCCTTTGATGCGCTCCGCCGCAGCGGGCTCACGTCAGCCTGCCTGGGCACGGAGTACAGCAGCGATTACCCCGACAGCACGGTGATGATTCAAGATCCGCCTGCCGGACGCAATGTCAAGCAGGGCCGGAAAGTCTTCATAACTCTGAGCCGGGGTCCGGAGTTGCGCGCCATTCCCTACTGCGTGGGGAAGACCTTGCGCACAGCGGAGCTCTTCATCGAGAGGTCCGGCTTCACGGTCGGCGCTTTGACCATGGTGACCAAGGACGGCACTTATGATAGCGAAGTGATTGCCACCGACCCGCCGGCGGGGCAGAGCGCCACCAGTGGCAAGGTGGTCAATATCCTCGCGAGCAAGGGTCTGCCGCGGACCAAGTACATTTTGCCTGACCTCACGGGCAAGTCGCTCGAGGCGGTGAGGATCCAGCTTGGCAGGCTGGGCGTGGCGGTGAGGCAAGCTGGGGAGGAGGACGAGTTCACCTCGGCCAGGGCCAGGGTGCGTTCCCAGGAGCCGCCGGCAGGGTTCTTTGTGGGCCGGGGTGACACCATAACCGTCTCAGTGTCTTCGGGTTCCGGAGGCCACATCCAGATATGAACGGCCCCCGCATTCGCGTAGCCCCATCGCTGCTGTCGGCGGATTTTGCCGACCTCAAGAGCGCGATTGGCGCGGTCGAGGCGGCCGGAGTTGACATCCTGCACCTTGATGTGATGGATGGACACTTCGTGCCCAACATCACGATTGGGCCTTTCATTGTCGAGGCGATTCGCCGGGTGTCGCGGAGCGACCTGGACGTTCACTTGATGATCGAGCACCCCGAGAAATACCTCGAGCGTTTCATCCGAGCAGGTTCGACTTACCTGACCTTCCATGTCGAGGCGACGGCCGAAGCCCGGCGGCTTGTGGATTTGGCCAAGGGGCTGGGGGTCAAGGCCGGCGTTGCGATAAACCCCGGAACCTCGCTCGAGGCTGCAAAGCCCGTGCTTGAGGTCGCCGACATCATGGTGATGATGACTGTCAACCCGGGTTTTGGCGGGCAGGGCTTCATTGCCGAGGTGGTGCCCAAGGTCCGGGACCTGTACGAACTCAAGGTTGCCAAGGGGTACGGCTTCGAGATTGAGATGGATGGAGGCATCGGGGTGGATACGGCGCCCGTTGCGGCCTGGGCTGGGGCCGACATCCTGGTCGCGGGAGCGGCGGTCTACAAGACGCCTGACCCGGCAGCGGCGGTCCGGGCCATTCTTCAGGCCGGGCTTCGCGGGCTGGCTTTGAGGCACGATCGGCGCGCGTTTCCGCTTGCGCCCGCCTAACCCAAGTGTTACCATAGCTCTTCGAAACGAAGTCCCTCGAAGGTTAGCCGCCCCGAGCGGTTTTACTCTTATTGGGATTGCGGGTGAACCATGTTCAACGAGATTTCCGAAAAGCTTGATGCTGCCCTCAAGAAGATCCGGGGCCACGGCAAGATCAGCGAGAAGAACGTCACCGACGCCCTGAAAGACGTCCGGATCGCGCTCTTGGAAGCCGATGTCAACTACAAAGTCGTCAAGCAATTCACTGAAGACGTCAAGGCCAAGGCCCTCGGGACTCAAGTACTTTCGAGCATCACCCCCGACCAGCAGTTCGTGAAGATTGTGTTCGATGAGCTCCGCGATCTGATGGGCGAGGGTGCGCGGGAAATCGCGCTGGCTTCAAATCCCCCGACGGTTGTGATGCTGGTCGGACTGCAGGGCTCCGGCAAGACCACCATGGCTGCCAAGCTGGCCAACCGCTTTCGCCAGAAAGGGAGAAACGGTCTGCTTATTGCTGCCGATGTCTATCGCCCAGCGGCGGTGGAGCAGCTGGAGACCCTTGGGCGCGCCATACCGGTCGAGGTTTACTACGAGAAGGGCGGGGTCAATCCGGTTGACATCGCGGCTCGCGGCGTCGAGACCGCCCGGAGCCGGACCCTGGACTATGCGATAGTTGACACGGCCGGCCGGCTCCATGTGGATGCCGAGATGATGCAGGAGCTCGGCGAGACCAAAGACCGCATCCATCCTAACGAGACCATCCTGGTGGCCGACGGCATGACAGGCCAGGAAGCGGTCACGATCGCCAAGGAATTCGCTTCAGCAGTGGGCATAGATGGGGTGGTGCTTACCAAGATGGATGGCGATGAGCGCGGCGGAGCTGCGCTTTCGATCAAGGCGGTGACGGGTTCACCCATCCGGTACGTGGGCGTCGGCGAGAAGCTCGATGCGCTCGAGGTTTTTCACCCTGAGCGAATGGCCAGCCGGATCCTGGGCATGGGCGATGTTCTGACACTTGTAGAGAAGGCTCAGGATGCCTTCGACGCCAAGGCAGCTGCCAAACTCGAGCAGAAGATCCTCAAGGAGACCTTTTCCCTGGAGGACTTCCTGGACCAGGTCAAGCAACTCAAGAAGATGGGGCCGCTCCAGGATCTTGTGGGCATGATCCCCGGCCTGGCCAAGCTTAAGGGCGTTGACCTTGACGAAAAAGCTGTCATACGTGTCGAAGCTGTAATAAACTCTATGACGCCCGAGGAAAGGCGCATGCCTGAGATCGTGGACGGCAGTCGCAGGCGGCGCATCGCCCGGGGAAGTGGTGTGAGAATCCAGGATGTGAACCGGCTCCTCAGGGATTTCGAGGAGGTCCGGAAGATGCTCAAGCACGTCAAGAAAGGTGGATTTGGCGGCTTGATGAAGCCTTTCGCGATGAGCTAGGGGAAGTGGCAACGGAACAAGGCAAATGTGGAGGTGAAGTTGATGGCAGTTAGGATAAGACTCACCAGAACAGGCTCCAAGAAGCGGCCGTTCTACCGGTTTGTGGTGATCGACTCCAGGGTTCAGCGGGACGGGGGTTTCCTCGACCTGGTGGGCCACTACAATCCGCTGGCGAAGCCGTTTGCGATCACAGTCGATGAGGCCAAGCTGACGGGCTGGCTCGGCAAGGGCGCCACCATGTCAGATGGCGTCCGGAGCCTCCTCAAGCGGAATGGGACGCTGGCCAGGGTTCGGCCCGCTCCGGCGAAGCCGGCCGGCCAGGATGAGGAAGCAAGGCCCGGGGCCGAGGCCTGAGCAAGTCTCCCTGGTAGGTCTTCCCAAGCGAGGTCTGCGAAGGATGAAAGATCTGATCGAGTACATTGCAAGAGCGCTTGTTGACAATCCGGATCAGGTTTCGGTCAAGGAGGTCGAAGGGGAGAAGACGACCGTGTACGAACTTCGGGTGGGGGCGGGGGACTTGGGGAAAGTGATCGGTAAACGGGGCCGGACCGCCCGCTCCATAAGGACGCTGCTCAATGCGACGGCGACCAAGTCGGGCAAGCGCGCGGTGCTGGAGATCTTGGAGTGACCGAAGAGCCTGACTTCGTGCTGATCGGGCGGGTCAGGGGGGCACACGGGCTCAAGGGTGAAGTCAGCGTTGAGCCCGAAACCGACATAGTCGAGAGGTTCAAGGGACTCAGGCAGGTGCTGGTCAGGTGGAGCGGGGAGATTCGCGAGATCGGGGTCACTTCCGCGCGGGGAATGGGTGGGGATGTGCTGGTCAAGTTGGAGGGTACCGATGACCGGGGGGCTGCGGAAGCGCTGGCGGGAGCCGAGCTGGGAGTCAGGCGGCGTGATGTCTGGCCGCTTGGTGGCGACACTTACTACGTCTTCGACGTGATAGGCAGCCGGGTGGTCGGTGACGGGGGGCGGGAGATCGGCCGGGTTGAGGATGTCTTGAGGATGCCGGCCAACGATGTCTTCGTGGTGAGGACGGGCAAAGGCGAGACCTTGATTCCGGCTACCAAGAATGTGATCAAGCGGATCGATGCCGCAGCGAAGTTAGTGGTAATTGAGGAATTGGAAGGCTTGCTGGATTGAGATCATGAAATTCGACATCTTGACCCTGTTTCCGGAAATGTTCGCCAGCCTGCTCGGCCAGAGCATGATCAAGAGCGCCGTGGAGAATGGAGTCGTGAAGATATCGCTGGTCGATATCAGGGACTTCACGACCGACAAGCATCACACCGCTGATGATTATCCGTTTGGCGGAGGACCGGGCATGATCCTCAAGCCCGAGCCGGTCTTTCTTGCAGCCGAATCGGTCTTGCGCGACAGCGAACCTGGTGCGGTCCCCGTGATTCTGCTTTCGCCTCAGGGGCGGAGATTCGATCAGCAGATCGCCAAGGAGTTGGTGGGCAGGGACCGGATCGTGCTCATTTGCGGGCACTATAAGGGAATCGACGAACGGATCAGGCTTCACCTGGCCACCGATGAGATCTCGCTGGGAGACTTTGTCATAACCGGCGGCGAGTTGGCGGCGATGGTGATAGTGGACGCAGTGACCAGGCTTGTGCCGGGGGTGCTGGGCGACTTCGCTTCGGCCGAGGGTGACAGTTTCTACAATGGCCTCTTAGAGCATGCCAATTATACCAAGCCGAGGGATTTCAGGGGCTACCAGGTTCCTGAGGTCCTGGTCGGCGGAAATCATAATGAGATAAGACTCTGGCGCCGCAGAGATTCGCTAAAGAGGACACTGCTCCGGAGGCCCGATCTGCTTTCGGATGCTGATATTACGGAT
>DATKKY010000144.1:0-3149 GCA_035542695.1 bacterium
GAGACGAACCAGTAATCCTTTGGTAACCATAAAGACCTCCTCTCGAGGATAGAGGACAGAAAATTCAAATGGGCGTAATTGCTCATCTCGGAGGGATAGTGCCCCTCGGATGAGCCGCCGTCAACGGTTGAGCCTCGACAAAACGAAGTTGTCGAGAAGGGGTAGGCGAAATTCGAGGGTACTCGAGGGGCCAATAGGGACTGTGAATGAACGCGATCAGCCGCATGTCGTCGCCTGCTTCTGACAAACAAGGGCAGCACTTGACCAGTGAGCGGGCGTTCGATGAGGAAGTCCCCACGGTCGGCTTTGGGCACCCAGCGGACGATCGACAAGTTCAAATGGCGGCTTGTGGCACGAGCGTTGGTCTACTCCATCTGGGCTGGTTATGTTTCCATAAGGGTTACGTGGTACATGGCGGCAGGTAACAGGTGACAGGATTGTTGGGTCCAATTCAAAGCCATATGATGGACAGCGCGGCGCATGCGATCAGCATTCAGGCCGACCGCATGAAATCATTCTATTACAACCCAAAACAGGAGGAAGATGCTGCCATGAAAACCCTAAAAGCATCGCAAATCATGGTTCGCCCTGTGGTTTCTGCTCGAAAAAACGCAACCGCCAGAGATATAGCCCTGCAGGTTTTGACTGGTCTCTATAGCGGGATGCCTGTGACGGATGATCAAGGGCATGTCATCGGCGTGGTGACCGAACTGAATCTTCTTGAGGCGGCGCAGGCAGGCAAGGACTTAATCAAAACGACCGCCGAGGAGATCATGACCACGGAAGTGGTCACGGCCGACGTGGATACACCGGTCAGTGAGTTGATCAAGATCATGACGGACAAACAGGTCATTCGCCTGCCGATTACGGCGAAGGGCAAGCTGGTTGGTGTGGTCGCAAGATGCGACGTGCTGAAAACCCTGATCGAGCCGGAGTTTGTCACCTACGCGTGAGGCTGCATGAGTCGAATCCTAATCGGCAGCGCCTCCTGGACCGACAAGAGTCTCATCGACTCGGGGCTGTTCTATCCGCCGGCGATCAGGACGGCCGACGAGCGGCTGCGTTACTACGCCACGCAGTCCCGCTGGTGGAGATGGAGAACTCGTACTATGCCCTGCCCGTGGCCCGCAATGCCGTGCTGTGGGCTGATCAGATACTGGCGGATTCCTGTTCGATGTCAAGGCTTTCCGGCTGTTCACCCAGCATCAGACCCCACCGTCGGCCTTGCCGAAGGATATTCGCGAGGCCGTGGGGGAGATCCAAAAAACCTGTACTGCCCGGACGTGCCTGAGGAGCTGTTGGGCGCGCTGTGGGAGCGTTTCCGGGTTACTATCGAGCCATGCTAGAACAATTCTTCCCTCATGGTATCGCCCATTATCTGGTGGGCGGCTTAATCATCGGAGCAGCGGTCGGGCTGTTATTTCTTACGACTGGCCTGATCGGCGGAATGAGCACAGTATTCACCTCAACCTGGTCGTATATCTCGAAGCGGCCTTTCTTCCAGGAAGAGCGTTTTTCCAGCAGTCGGGCTTGGCGGCTTGCCTACGCCGCAGGGCTCGTGCTCGGTGGCCTGGTTTGGCTCGGCTGGTCCGGAGCGGGTGCTTGGCAAACCAGTGTGCCTTGGTGGCGACTTGCGGCAGGTGGGTTCCTGATCGGCTTTGGCGCCCGGATGAGCAATGGCTGCACATCCGGCCACGGCATTTGCGGATTGGCCTCTCTTCAACTGCCTTCGCTGCTGGCTGTGGCAACCTTCCTCACTACTGCGATCATCACTGCGCACCTCGGAGTAAGGCTGGGAGGGATGTGATGAAACTCTCTACGTTGACTTGGGCACTGATCGCCGGCGTACTGTTCGGGTTTGGCTTGTCTCTGTCCACAATGGTCCGTCCCGAAGTCGTGCTCAGCTTCCTGCGGTTCAATGACTTCGGCTTATTGCTGGTACTGGGCAGTGCGGTGGCGGTCACGCTCCTTGCTTACCAAGTCGCGCCGCGGCTACTTGCCAAGCCGCTGTTTGGCTCGGTTTGGGACAAGCATCCATCGGTGATGAATGCGCGCACGATCGGTGGGGCAGCGATCTTCGGTATCGGCTGGGGTTTGTGCGGCGTCTGTCCGGGGCCTGCGATCGCGGGCCTAGGTACCGGAAACTGGCCGCTGCTGGCAGCGGTGCTTGCGATCTTCGCCGGGGCCTGGGTCCAAGGGAGGTTCTTCGGTCGCTGACGCGGCTACGGCGAGGAAACCGCCGCAGCGCATCGAGCGGGAAGTCGAGGCTTTGTTCCCGGGTGCTGACACGTGCCAAGGGGCATCAACCGTATACAAGAAATCCACTGCGATCGGTGTGATCAACTCACGCCAAGCTACGATATCGTTCAGTTCAGTACGGTTCGATTAAACGAGGATACCCGTCACTTTAGCCGATACCCCCTAAATCGCGATCCTCTCGACCTCATCGAGCGTGATCTCATCCCCGGTACGGTCATAGAGCTTGGTGGTGCGCGGGCTCTCATGCGCCGCCATGGCCTGGGCGTTTTCGAGCGAGCCGCCGGCTTCGAGGTAGGCCGTGATGCCCGTAGCGCGGAAGGTATGGCAACCGATCGGGAAGGCGATACCAGCTTCCAGGGCGCGCTTTTGAATCATGCGCCAGGCGTCGACGCGGTTTAGGCGCTTCTTGCTGAGGGTTCCGGTCTTGCGGAGGGCAGGGCGGAAGAGGGGGCCGCGCTTATCGTCCCGCAGGCCCGCAGCGTCGAGATAGGCGTCCAGATAGGCCTCCAGCTTGTGGTGGCAGGGCATCTCGTGGCGCTTGCCGCCTTTCTCGTGCAGGCGCAGCCACCAGCGCTTGCCCTCGGGGTAGTAGTCCTCGACCCGCATGGCGACGACCGCGCCGATGCGGGCGAAGGCGTAGCACATGACCCCGATCAAGGCCCGGTCGCGGAGACCTACCAGAGTGTCTACCGGGATGCTCTCCAGCAGCTGCCGGGCCTGCTCGGCGGTCAGCACGGGGGTCTTGCCGCGCTTGACCGAGGGCTTCTCGTAGGCCTTCTGCAGTTGCTCGATATAGGCCGAGACATGCAAGGGCTCGATGTCGCCCAGATAGCCGATATGGGCCTCCCGCTCGCACCAGGCGAAGAAGCGGCCCACGGCCCGGTAATAGG
>DATKKY010000145.1:0-7195 GCA_035542695.1 bacterium
GCGCAGTGACCGGGGCGCTGCGGGGCTTCGAAGTGAGGGCAATTTCAGCCAGGAACCTGCTGGTGCTGGTCGGTTGGTTCTTCGCCCCGGTCTGCTACGTGATCCTGACCAGGGCCGCGCTCTTCGATGGATGGCGCCACATGTACTTTGTTTATCCGGGGTTTGTGGGCATCTCTCTTCTCGGGTTGGTCGGTGCGTACAACTTGCTGAGAACTCGGCTCGCTTCACAAGCATCGCGGGTGGCAACCATCGCCCTGGTGGCTTTGGTCACGTTGGGATTGGCGAGCACTGTGAGGACCATGGCGAGGTATCACCCTTATGAGCAACTCTATTTCAATGCTCTGGTGGGGGGGACCCACGGTGCTGACGGCAAATACGACCTGGACTATTGGGGCCTGTCGTATCGCCAAGGCTTGGAGTATGTCTTGAAGACTGACAAGGCTCCGGTCGTGACGGTCTGCGCCCACACCCGGCCAGGAACCGTCAATGCGGATATTCTCGCGGCTCGGGACCGCCAGCGGCTCCGCTATGTTAAAGACGCCACAGCGGCCACCTACTATCTCACCGACCTCCGATGGGACACGGCTGACTACACGCCGCAGGAGATTGCCCACGTGATTAGCGTCGATGGGGCCAAGATCATGATGGTGGTCCGGGTTAGGCCCTGAGCATCACCCGCTAGTGCGCTCGTCCACCAGCTCGCAGATGTCGGCGACCTCGATGCCGGAGGCTTCCTTTTCCTTGACGGCATCGCTCAGCATGGTGAGGCAATAGGGGCAGGCCGTGTAGATCCGGGACGCACCCGTGGCCCGGAGCTGCTCAAGGCGGGAGTGGTTGATGCGGGTGCCGAGGCTCTCTTCCATCCACATCCTGGCGCCGCCGGCGCCGCAGCAGAAGCCCTCAGCGCCTGACCGCTTGGCTTCCTTGACGCCCACCCCGCAGGCCCGCAGCACCTCGCGAGGGGCATCGTAGATCCCGCTGTACCTGCCGAGGTAGCATGAATCGTGATAGGTGGCTTCGGCGGCCTCGGGCTTAGCAGTCAGACGGCCCTCATCCAGCAGCCGCTTGAGGTAGGTGGTGTAATGCTCCACGACGTAGTCGCCCCCGAACTGGGGATATTCGTTCAAGATGGTGTTGTAGCAATGCGGGCAGGTGGTGACCAGGGTCTTGAAGGAGATGCCGTTCAAGAGCGCAACGTTCTCTTCGGCTAGCGTCTGGTACAGATATTCGTTCCCGCTCCTCCTGGCCGGGTCGCCGCAACACTTCTCGCTTGTTCCAAGGAAGTAAGGCTCGATCCCAGCGCGCCTCAACACCCCCACCAGCGAACGCACGACCTTCTTATTGCGATCGTCGAAAGCTCCGGCGCAGCCCGTCCAGACGAGGACATCGATCTTGTCGCCCTTCTTGGCGACCTTGAGAGCAAGATCCTTCGCCCAGTCGGCCCGCGTAGCGAAACCTAGCGGCCACGGATTGTAGTTGGTCTCTAGATTCTTGAAGAGCGCGGTCACTTCCTGGGGGAAGCGTGAAGCCATGAGCACCAGGTTTCGCCTCATCTCGACGATCTTCTCAACATGCTCGATGAAGACCGGGCAATGCTCTTCGCAAGCCCGGCACGTAGTGCACGACCAGATCGCGTCCTCGCCGATCTCCCGGGCGAGCTCGTAGCCGGCTGGCTCGGCGGGTGCCGCTGCCGCCTCTTTCCCATTGCTGCTGCCCGCTTCTGGGAGCGCCGGCACCGGGTACTCCAGGAACTGGTCCTTGAGATCCAGAATCAACTTCTTGGGTGAAAGCGGCTTTTCGGTAGCGTGGGCCGGGCAATGGTCCTGGCACCGGCCGCACTCGGCACAAGCCAGAAGGTCCAGCAATGACTTCCACTTGAGATCATAAGGCTTGGCGGCCCCGAAGGTCTCGGCGCCTTCGATGTTGAGCTTGGTAAGGGCTCCATAAGGCCCCAGATTCCTCAAGAGCACATTGACCGGGCCGAGCACTATATGGAAGTGCTTGGAGTGGGGGAGATACACCAGGAAGCCGAGCACAATCGAGATATGAATCCACCAGACGGCAATGTAGAAGTGGGTGAGGCTCGTGGCATTCATCGATGAAAACAGACCGGCGACATGCCTGCCCACGAAAGCCGCCCGGGCCGTGGGCAACCCATCCCGTCCCATCTCTCCGAGCCTGACCAGGGCGCCCTCTCCCAGCAGATTGGTGGCCATGATTGAGAAGATCAGCATCAAGACAAATCCTGCATCGAAATTGACTTCAAGCCTCTCGGGTCTCCAGATATACCGTCTGATCATGCCAACCACGACGCCCAAAATCACGAGCACAGCGAAGAAATCAATGAAGGCATTGTAAGCCAGGGCGAGCCGGCCCCCAAAGAGCCAGCCGAAGATGGCTCCGTAGTAATCGTGAGCCTGAAGGAAGAGTATGGCGTAACCCAGGGCGAACGCCAGGAAGCCCCAGAAAATGAAGGCGTGCATCAAGCCCGGAAAGAGGTCCTGGAACAGTCGCTTCTGGAAGAGGACGAAATCGAAGAGGCCTCTGATGCGCTTGGGCAAATGCTCGGAACGCGTCTCAGGCAGGCCCCGCCTGACCCTGTCGGCCTTGCTCTTCAGGCCCCACAGAAAGAGGGCCACTGCCACGAAGAAGATCACATAGAGGATAGCATAGGCGCCGTAGCCAATCGCGTGTACGGTGGCCTCCAAGAGTTACCTCCTTGGCAGGGGCTCCGGGTCAGCTGCGTGACTTGACGGCCCTGCACTCTTCCGTGAAGAGCGGCACGATTTCGAACAGGTCTCCCACGATGCCGTAGTCGCAGACCTGGAAGATCGGTGCCTCGGGGTCTTTGTTTATGGCGACGATGCACTTGGACGACAGCATTCCGGCCAGGTGCTGGATGGCTCCTGATATGCCGCACGCGATGTAGAGGTTGGGCGTCACGGTCTTGCCAGTCTGGCCGACCTGGTCCTGATGGTCGCGCCAGCCAGCATCCACAGCTGCCCGCGATGCCCCGACAGCAGCTCCCAGCAGGTCCGCCAATTGCTCGAGCACCTTGAAGTTCTCCGGAGCCTTGGTACCGCGGCCGCCGGAGACAATGATGTCGGCCTCGGAAACGTCGGGCCGGCCGGTTGCCGCTCTTTCGGTCTTAGTCACATTGGTTCTTATGTTGTCCACGAGGCCGGCGACTGCCACATCAGTGACCTCGGCGCTCAAGGCAGGGTTGGGCTCAGCGAGCGCCATCACCTTGGGCCGGAGCGATATCACCTGGGGCTGGCTCACGACCTTGAGACTCAAGAGCGCCTTGCCGGCGAAGATGGGCCTGGTCACGACCACGCTCCCATCGGCCACCTCACAGCGGATCACATCGCTTGCGAGACCCGCGCGTATCCTGGCGGCAAGCCGGGGTGCCAGGTCCTTGCCCAGGGAAGTGGCAGGAACAAGAATTATGTCCGGCTTCGCGTCATCACAGACTTTCTTAGCGACATTGGTATAAGCTTCGACTGCGTAAGTGCCAAGCTTGGCGTCGTCGGCCACAAAGACTCTCTTGGCGCCGTAGGCCGCCAGGGCCGCGGCCTTGGCCTTCACTCCGCTGCCAACGAGGAGCGCCGCGACCTCGCCTCCCAAAGCTGCCGCAAGCCGTGACGCTTCGCTCAGGGCCTCGTGGGTCACGCGCTTGACTTCACCGTCTCGCTGTTCGCACACAACAAGTATGACTCGGGCCATGCGATTTCTCCTTACTATAGTACCTTGGCTTCCTCTACCAGCAGCGTCACCACCTGCTTCACAACTTCCCGCGGTTCGCCCTCGAGCACTCTACCCGCCTTGCGGCCGGAAGGCTCGGCGAACTTCACAACCTCAACTCTGGGAGCGCCTTCGGGCCCCAGCCCAAGGTCGGCAGCTGCCGTGGTCTTGATAGTCATCCGCTTGGCTTTCATGATGGCAGGGAGCGA
Organism: bacterium; assembly: GCA_035542695.1. Classification (GTDB taxonomy): domain Bacteria; phylum Arandabacterota; class Arandabacteria; order Arandabacterales; family Arandabacteraceae; genus DATKKY01. The sequence goes on from DATKKY010000145.1 coordinate 3,954, forward strand.
CGGGTACCTCGGCTCGTTCAGACCCTTCTGAGCGGTCACCAGCGCCGGCAGGGCACACTCCACCACTTCCTTGGCCCCTTCGATCTCGCGTTCCACGCTGATCTTCTTGGCGTCCCCAGCGACTTCAAGCTTGGTCACCACCGACACATTGGGGATGCCCAGATATTCCGCGAGGGCAGGCCCGACCTGGGCGCAATCGTCATCGACAGCCTGCTTGCCGCACAGAATCAGATCGTAAGGTATGTCCTTCAAGGCAGCTGCGAGCACCGCTGCTGTAGCGATGCCGTCGAAGCGCTGGAAGTCGGGGTCGAGTATGTGGACGGCGTCATCGGCGCCCATCGCGAGACAGGTCCGGATCGACTTGGTCGCATCTTCAGGTCCGATCGAAACCACCACCACCTTGCTGCCGGGAAGGCGCTCTTTGATCCGAATCGCCTCCTCGACCGCGAATTCATCGTAGGGATTGACGACGAAGTTGAGGCCTTCGGTAACGATTCCACTTCCGTCGCCTTTGACCCTTATCTTGGACTCGGTGTCAGGCACATGCTTAACGCAAACAACAAGATTCATGGCAACCCCCGAAGATCAAGCTTTCAGCAGACTTGCTGCAATCACCAGGCGCTGGACTTCCGACGTCCCTTCATAGATCTCCGTTATCTTGGCATCGCGGAAGTAGCGCTCAACGTCATATTCCTTCATATAGCCGTAACCGCCGTGGACCTGCACGGCGTTTATCGCGGACTTGACAGCGGTCTCGGAAGCAAAGAGCTTGGCCATCGCGGCTTCCTTGCTGTAGCTTATGCCCTTGTCCTTGGTGTAAGCAGCCCGGAGCGTCAGGAACCTTGCTGCATCCACCTCGACCGCCATGTTGGCCAGCATCCACTGGATCGCCTGGAATTCGCAAATAGGCTTGCCGAACTGCTTGCGCTCCTTGGAGTACTTGACCGCGGCCTCGAGACAGGCCTGGGCGATGCCCACAGCCTGGGCGGCGATGCCTATCCGGCCGCCATCGAGAGTCTTCATAGCTATCTTGAAGCCCTGGCCGGGCTGGCCCAGCACATTGGCCTTGGGCACCTTGCAGTCCTCGAAGACGAGCTCCGCCGTCTCCGACGCCCGGATGCCCATCTTGTTCTCCTTCTTGCCGATCTTGAACCCGGGCATCCCTTTCTCGATCAGGAACGCAGTCAGCCCCTTGGCCTTGAGCGTCTTGTCGGTCGAAGCGAAGAGCAGCACCACATCGGCCTTGCCTCCGCTGGTGACGAAGATCTTAGTGCCGTTTATCACATAGTTGTCACCCGAGAGCACCGCGGTGGTCTGGAGGTTGCCGGCATCGGAGCCCGCCTCGGGCTCAGTGAGCGAAAACGCGCCGAGCTTCTTGCCCCTGGCCAGGTCAGGCAAGAACTTCTTCTTCTGTTCGGGTGTGGCCCATTCGAGAATCGGCTGGCAGACCAGGGAGTTGTTGACCGACATGATGACGCCGGTGGACGCGCAGCCGCGAGATATCTCTTCGACCGCGATCGCGTAACTGACGCTGTCCAGGCCTGCACCGCCAAACTCCTCGGGCACCATCATGCCCATGAAACCCAACTCGCCGAGCTTCTTGACGTTCTCGGTGGGGAAGGAGGCCTCCTCATCCAGCTTGCCAGCTAAGGGCTTGAGCTCCTTCTCGGCGAAATCGCGCGCCGTTTCTTTTATCATCTGCTGGTGCTCTTTGAGGTCGAACTCCATCATGGTCCTCCTTCTGACAAACCGCATTCGCGGCAAGGGGTCGAAAAGACGCAGTTAATTCCCTGAAGAATCAACGAGTGATATTACCATCGTGTTGGGGGACGGTCAAGCGAAAATGGCTCGCGGCGGCGGCTTGGGCTCTGAGCTACTGGCGGTGGGATTCCCTGTCAATACAAGCGTCGAGCGGGCCCGGCTTGGTGCCGGATTGGCCTACTTGGAACTTGTCATCGGCGTCATCGGTGTTGTCGTAGTAGCGTGCAGTCTCGCTATGCCGGGAGCCCGCAGGCCTATCCTCACGACCTTCAGGGCCCGCTACCGCGGTGTCTTGGTCCGCGTGAGGTTCTGCGAGGCCGCCTAGGCAGGCTGGGGCGGCCCCATTCTCAGGCATTTCGCCTATCACGTCAGTGAAGATAGCGCACATGGTCGGGTCAAGTTCCTTGCCGGCCTTCTCCGTAATGATGGCCAGAGCTTCGCTTCGTGTGAAAGGCCTCATGCGATAAGAGCGTCCAGAGGTAAGGGCGTCATAAACGTCAGCGATCCTGACGATCCGGCTGAACGCATCGGGTCTTACGGGGGTTCTAGTCTTCGGGTAGCCCGACTGATCGGTGTTAAGGTGGTGGCAGAAGGCCACGATGATTGATCTCAGAATCGCCCGATCCATTTTTCGCAGGTAGGTCAGCACCTTGACCCCCGACATGGTATGCTCCTGGATGGTCGTCCAGTCCGCCTCGGTCAGGTTCTCTAGCTTGTTGAGTATGTCATGGGGTACGTCGGTTTTGCCTACGTCGTGGAAGAGCGCGGCGATGCCGATCTCGCACAGGGCCTGTTTCGGGAGGCCCAGCCGATTGCCGAGAGCGATTGAGTAGATGCACACGTTGAAGGAGTGATGATAGGTGTACTCGTCGTAGTCGCGGATGGCCGTCAGAGCCATCATGGATTCCTCGTCTGAGAGGATGCTGTCAACCACCGACTCGACCACTCGCTTGACCTTTCTCGGGTTGACCTTGCCCTTGGCGACGCCTTCCTGGACTGCCTCCTTGACAATGTGGAGCGCCGAGAAGAATGAGCGCTTGGCTTCTTCCTTGGTCGGCGCGGCTTGGTGATCGTGGGTCGCCTGGTCCGGGGTCTGGTCAGTGGGCTTGACCAGTACGCCAGAGATACCCTCCATCTGCATCTGCCTGGCGAATTCCTGGAAGGGCTGAGCCAGTGGTCCCTCGGTCTGGGCGAAGACCATGGCAAAGCTCAAGAGATCGTCTATCTCGACTGTTTCATCGAAGCTTAGCGACCCGATCCCGCGGCGCTTGGTCTCGTAAACCAGGTACTTGATGGTGTTGAAACCCGACACTCTGGGGCGCATCCTCACCCGGTTAAAGAAGATGCAATCGCTGACCATGTCAAGTTGCAGAATTTCATGCTCATCGAGGATTGCGCCTATCACCGTGTGCAGGCTCTGGGCACTCTCAAGCATGGCCGAGTTGGCTCGGTCATGGGAGCGCGCGGTCCGTATCAGCACG
>DATKKY010000146.1:0-3467 GCA_035542695.1 bacterium
CAGGCCAGGGCGGCTTCGCGCTGCCCTAATCCTTCATAGGTTTCGGCGATTCGAATTGTGATCCATTCATCCGACGGATCGCGACTAACCGGCAATCTGAGATAGGCCTCGGCTCTAGCTGTGTCGCTTATCATGCTGCAGTAGCTGGCAAGATCGGCCAGCGTTTGCAAGCTGTCTGTTGTGACCTGGAGCGTGCTCTCGGCCATAGCGATAGCCTTTTCGAACAACGGCCTGGATTTGTCCCGCTGACTTGGCGTCCAGAAACAGCACTCGGCGTAATTGGCATAGAATCTGTAGTTGCCGGGCTTTTTCGTTAGCGCCTTCCCGTACATGTCAGCTGCATCGGCATACCTCGCATTGAAGAAGTACGTCGTGGCAATGTTATTATAGACTTCGTACGTGGGCTCGACGCGCTCTGCCTGGTTGAAAGCCCTTCGGGCATCGTCCTCACGCTTCTGGTCGAAGTAAGCAGCACCCAAGCATGTGTACCCCTTTGCCCGCTCGGGCCGAAGGTCGACCATCGCCTGGAAGGCATCGATGGCATGCTTATAGTCGTAAATCCTCCGATAAGCATCTCCTAGATAGAAGTAAGTCCTGTAATATCCGGGCTGAAGCCTGATCGCCTGCTTGCAGGCCGCCACTGCTGAGCGGTACACCTCCATCCTCTGGGCAGGCGTTGAGCAATACTCAGCCTTGTAGTAGTAGGCCATTCCCATCCCTTGGTAAGGCTCCGCGTACTTGGGATCAAGATGGATGGCGCGTTCAAAGGCATCGATGGCATTGTCATACTTCTGCCTGTTGTACTCAATCCAGCCTTTCAGAGAAAGAGCGGTCGGCAGCTGGCTCGCTAGTTTGAGGGCCCGCTCGCAAGCAACCTCGGAGATGTCAAGCCAGCCGGGATCGTTAGTGTCCGTCTTCTTCTGAAGGTATGCCCGGCCCAGGCCCTCATAAGCGTGCGCGAAGGCGGGATCCTTGGCAATCGCCTGCTTGAATGCTGCGATTGAGCTATCGGTCTCGGCCTTCTCGCTACCGAACGGGTAGAGGTACCCCCGACCACGGAGATAGGATTCGTAGGCATCGGGGACGGTCGTGCAGCCGACCTTAAGAAAGGCGTAACTGGTGGGTTTACGATGCGCTCCAAGCATTCGGGTCGTCCGCTGGATGAGACTGTCCTGCCAGGTTGCCAGATTTGCCATAGGATCGGCCAGGGTGAAGTGCTTCAGGGATCGCAACGTTTCCGTGTCGACCAGGTCAGCCGTGAGGCTGATTACACCCCCCGATAGCCCCATGCTTCCGGTTAGAACACGGTTTGCCCTTAGCTTAGTCCGGGCTTCTTGGGCAGTGGTGACCTTGTCTTGCCTAACCTCGCCTGAAGGCACAACCCAGAGGGAATTGGTCGAGGGGGCGAGCCTGGTGAGCTCGGTGGTCGTCAGCTCCACCAAACCGTCACACAGCGCGCGTTCGCGCGGAGAGCCAGCCTCTATGCCAAAAGGCAAGAGGGCGACATATCGCGCCCGGGGTGCTGAGGTCATTCCCAGCCAGCTCTTCACGACATTTGTGTCAAGCACCGGGTGGCCCCGAGGCAGCGAGGCAAGCGCCACCACCGCCAGCACTGCCGCAGCCACAAGTCCCACAGCGATGCGATGACGCTTCAGGAATTCCCACAGGCGGCTGGGGGGTGGGACTGGTCCGTCATAAAGACGGCGGACCCAATCCAGGTCCATACCCAGATAAAGCGCGTCTTGATAGCGTTGCGCGGGGTCCCTCTCCAAGCATTTCATGACCACCCCATCAAACTCCGGGATGATCCCACTTGCGATCCTGCCCGGGGGATCTGGCTTGCTATCGTCCTTGAAGGGCAACTGCCCGGTGAGCATCTCATACATGACCACACCGAGTGACCAGATGTCGGTCCGGTGATCGAGCGAGCGGCACTCTGCCTGCTCCGGAGACATGTATGCATCCGTGCCCACGGGCACGCCAGGCCTAGTCATACGGGTCTCGCCCGCGAGGATAGCTAGCCCGAAATCAACGATCTTCACGTGTTTGGCGTCCTTGACCATAATATTCCCGGGCTTGATGTCCCGGTGGATGATCCCGGCCTCATGGGCCGCCGCGAGCCCTTCGCAGACACCGACCGCGATACCAACAGCGTCTCTTGGCTTGACCGGGCCGCGTTCAATCACCTTCGCCAGTGATTCACCCTCGCAGAACGCCATCACGATGAACATCTGGCCGTTTGCAGTCTCATCCACATCGTGGAAAGTGCAGATGTTCTGGTGGTCCAATGCCGAGGCCGCTTCAGCCTCGCGGACGAAGCGCTGCTTGGCGGCATCGCTCCAAGTAAGCTCGAGAGGCAAAAACTTAAGCGCCACCAGTCGCCTGAGCCCCAATCGCTCGAGCCGGATGTCCACGGCTTTGTAGACCACACCCATACCCCCCCTGCCAATACGCTCAATGATCCTGTAGCGGCCAGCGACGATGCTTCCGGAGACCAGATTGGTGACAACTTTGACAGGGGGTTCGCTCTGTTGGAAACTTGTGTCGCCCTGAGCGGCTGCACCCGAAGGATATGGCAAGCCGTGAGAGAGGCCCGTGCCGCAGTGCGAGCAGTACTGCGAGTCTGGAGCGTTCTCTGAATGGCACTTAGGACATTCCATCGACGCCCGCCCTCTGCTTGTGTGTTCCATGATACCAAGAGGCCGGTTAGTAGTCAATTCACGATTGAAGTGGCCTCCTAAGCTGCGGAGGGTTCGGATAAGCACGCAAACTCGCGATTTGGGAGGGGCAGCCGGGCCTGCTTAGCGGGACCTCCACACGTTGGGCGGTTTGACCAACTCCCTTTCGGCTTCGGCTCGCGCGTCGGCCTCTGAGATGAGGCCGTGCCTCACGTGGGCACGGCGGATGGTCTCGCGGAAGGAGGGAAGCTGCCTCGCGAAGAGCACCGCGCCCACGACGCAGCAGATGCCGCCGCCCACAAGTGTGTGCGGCGCGCCCACCCTGTGGGCGATGACGCCGGCTAACAGGCTGCCGAAGGGCGCCACCCCCATGAAGGACATGGCGTAGAGCCCCATCACGCGGCCGCGCTTGTCGTCATCCACGACCGATTGGATCAGCGTATTGCTCGACGCCATCTGGACCATCATGCCGAAACCCGTTACCAGCATCAGCCCAAGCGACAGCGCCAACACGCGTGATAGCGATACGCCCACAAGCCCCACGCCGAAGATCGCTGCGGCAATGGGAATATTCCTCTCGACCCTGAAGACACTCTTGCGCGAGGCGAGATAGACAGCGCCGGCGAGCGCGCCCAGCCCGAGGGCGCCCATCAGAAACCCCAGCGTGTGCGGCCCTCCATGCAGAATGTCCCTCGCGAAGACCGGCATCAGGACCGCGTAGGGCATGCCAACCAAGCTGACCACGCTCAAGAGCAAGAGCACCGACCGGATCGGCGCATGCCCCATGGT
>DATKKY010000147.1:0-5039 GCA_035542695.1 bacterium
CTCGACCCCGGTCGAGCGTGACCGCCAGGGCGTGGTGCTGGCGGGCGACGAATCGCACATCTGGGACGATTACCTTCACCGGAATTCAGCCTACTGGGGCCTGAAGTGGGACTACACCAACCAGGTGAACACCCAGCACCAGCTAAAGGTTGGAGCTGATTTCCAGAGGCACACTCTCAGGCGCTATCGGCACGTGCTGCCGGTGCAGGTTGTTCTGATAGACAGCACGATGGTCAATGACTATAAGGAGCTTAATGGCAACAAGTATCCTGCCAAGATCTATCACAGCGATCCGACCAGCTTCCTGCAGGATGCCGATTACTACGGTTATTACTGGGCACCGGTTGATAGCACGGTGCTGGAGGCAGGCCATTGGCAGTACGACTCGACCTTCACGGATGACCAGCTCAGCAAGGTCGATACCACCTGGATAGGTCCGTACTACAAGTACAGCTTCGACGAGAAGAAACTGAATAGCGGCCGCCAGGCGGTGAAGCACCCGATCACGGCATCTGCTTACATTGAAGACAAGTTCGAGTATCAGGGCGTCGTGATCAACGCGGGCTTGAGGTACGACTATCTCAACGTTGATACCAAGGCCGTCAAGGATCCCGAGCGTCCCCTGGGTGCAGACAATACCACCCTGGATCCTCAGGACCTTGTCAATAACAAGGTCCAGAACGTCGTCAGCCCGAGGATTGGGTTTGGCTTCCCGATAAGCGAGCGCACGCTCTTCCACGTCAACTACGGCAAGTTCTTCCAGCAGCCCAACCTCGAGGATCTTTATGTGTCTTACGACTATCTGGCGTACATGATCCGAACCAATCCTTACTTCAACATGTTTGGGAACCCGAACCTCAAGCCTGAGAAGACCACGGCTTATGAGGTCGGAATCGACCATCAGATCGCAAGCAAGGCCAAGCTGGACATAGTGGCTTATTACAAGGACGTCAGGGATCTTGTGGAAGTCACCAACATCCCGTCGATACCGAATGCATTCTCGACATACAGAAACCGGGACTACGGCACCATCAAGGGTGTGGACCTGGGCTTCACACTGGAACGGACTCAGAACATCGCCTGCAACATGGCCTACAGCCTGTCGTGGGCGATGGGCACGGGGTCGATCTCCAACACTCAATACAACATCGCCTGGACCGGCAGCGAGATTCCGAAGATGACAGCCCCGCTGGCCTTCGACCAGAGGCACAAGCTCAGCTTCGATTTCGACTATCGGCTCGGCGATCACGAGGGACCGGTGATCTCCGGCAAGACGCCGTTTGAGAATGCGGGCATCAACTTGCTCTTCAATGTCGGAAGCGGCCAGCCTTACACGCCTACTTTCGTTTACAACGAATTGACACTTGCCGCCGTGTCGGTTACGCCGAGCGCTCCGATTAACTCCAAGTATGGACCATGGACCTACCGGGTTGATCTCAAGGTTAACAAAGGCATCAAGTTCGGCCCTGCCAACGTCAACTTCTATGTGTGGGTGCTGAACGTTTTCGACCGGAGGAATGCGGAATACTCTTATACGTCCACCGGTTCACCAGAGACCTGCGGTTGGCTCGCGACCCCTGAGGGGCAGAAGTGGACTGCGGACAATGGTCAGCAGGGCTACGAGCTCTTCCGACAGGCTGAGCTAAATCCCAACAACTTCAGCGTACCCAGAATGGTGAGATTCGGGATAAAGACAGACTTCTAAACAGACACGACCTCTAAGAAGGAGGAGAGAAGATGAATAAGCCTTGGCTCGCTCTTCTGATGGTGCTCTGTGTGCTGGTTGGGAGCGCGGTCTATGCGGCACCGCCCGGCGGACACGCCTCAGCGCACACGCCCCGCCCGCTGATCACGGACAATACTAGTTACATCGACGCGAATAACATAAAGATGATTGTCACCAACCACGGGTCGTTTGCCTATGATCTTACGGCCCAGTCGGCCGGGCTCTGGTTTCCCAAGGGTACGGAGAAGACCGCGGTCTATGCTTCTGGACTTTGGATCGGATGCCGAGTCAACGGCGAGGTCCGAGTCACGACAGGCTCCTATGCCCAGGAGTACGGCCCTGGCCCGATGATCGATGCGACCCATTGGTCTGACGCCGGCCTTGCCTCCAACCGGGTCTACAAGATTGTCAAGGGAGACACCACCTCCCGCGACTACCTTGAGTGGCCTGCGGACGAAGGCGCACCGGTTGATGCCCACGGCAAGCCTTTGCTGATGGGCGACCAGACTCTGTGGTGCGTGTACAACGACCTGGATCCATCTCTCCACGTTGACGATGCGGGCAATTCGGCGCCGCTGGGTGTCGAGGTCCAGCAGACCACCTTCGCATTTGATTGGAAGGGAGCCCTCGGTAACACGGTCTTTGTGAAATTCAGAGTGATCAACAAGGGCACCAACACCCTCGACAGCACCTTCTTTTCAGTATGGTCCGATCCGGACCTTGGCGGCGCGAGCGATGACTATGTGGGCTGCGACACCACGCTCAGCGTAGGGTACTGCTACAACGCCACCAACTCGGACAATCTCTACGATGGGAAGCCGCCATGCGTAGGCTACGATTTCTTCCAGGGCCCGATCGGGGACAACGGCCATCAGCTGCCGATGGTCTCCTTCAATAAGTACATAAATGGAACTGATCCCAGAGCGACGCTCGCGTCATACAATTACATGAGGGGGCTTTCCCGAGAAGGCGCCGTCGTCACCGATCCGACCACCGGGCGGGCGACCAAGTTTATGGATCCGGGCGATCCCGTGGCAAACACGGGTTGGCTGGACAGCGATCCTGCCGACCGGAGATTCATGCTCAGCGCGGGACCGTTCACGATGGCTCCGGGGGACACCCAGAACGTCGTGATCGGTATCGTCATCGGTCAGGGCAATGACCGCATCGGTTCGGTGCGTGTCATGAAGTTCTACGACCAGACTGCCCAGATTGCCTACGATCTCGGCTTCAACCTCCCCTCTGCGCCCGACCGGCCGGTGGTTGACGTCGCCGCTCTTGATGGCAAGATCAGACTGAGCTGGGGAACGGGCTCGGAGATCGAGAGAGCTCCGGGATACGCGTTCGAGGGTTACAATGTCTACCAGAGTGCGTCAATCTCAGCGGCCGGACCATGGACGCTGATCGCCACTTACGACCTGAACGACAATATTGGGACTATCGAAGACCTGACACTTGACGTCAACTTCGGGCTTCCGATTGTCGAGCCGGTTCAGTTTGGAAACGATGGCGGGATAAAGCGCTACCTGGAGATAACGGACGACAAGGTCAGAGGGGTTCCTTTGCGCAACGGGACTCCGTACTACTACCGTGTCTCCGCCTATTCTTACAATCCCACGCCCGAGGCCGGTCTGCCGAAGACCCTGGAGGGTTTCTCCAACATGATCACGGCTATCCCCCAGGAGCCGGTGTCTGAAGCCACCATAATGCAGGCACTGGACGACTGCTCCGTTGTCCACGGCAGAGTCAGCACCGACATTCCCCTGAGCACCGACAAGGTGACCGTGTTCATAGCCGATCCTTTCCAGCTGACTGGCCACACTTACCGGGTGGACTTCCGAGAGGCATCTCCTCCAGAGACTGTGGGAACGGGCAGCAACCAGTATATCGCTTACTATAAGTGGAATCTCAAAGATAAGAGCACCGGGCTTTACCTTTACGATGCATGGCAGACCAACAAGAGCGGCGACGGCAACTACGAGGTCACCGATGGATTTGTCGCCAAGGTGGTAGGCTCGTTCACCGATGGCGGGCTCCGGGACGCGGTGGATGTCGGTCCCGATGGCTGCCACCAGGTAAATCAGCTGACAAGTGTTGATGCTGGCATGGGCCTGCAGATCAACAGCACGGGTTACAAGGGAGTCGGTTATGCTATGGACTGGGGTTGGGGTGGAGGTCTCGATCCATCTGTTAACCCTGAGAAGTTCGGGACTGTCGAGATAAGGTTCAGCCACACTGCGACTCAGAAGTGCTACAGGCTCGACCGACCGGGCTATGCTATCACTGGTTTCTTGGAGCAGCCCTTCCAGGTTTGGGATGTCACGCACAACAAGCAGCTCAATGCTTGCTTCGTCGAGTGGACGGCCAGTGGAATCTACGACGACATCTGGGATCCCGATGCCAGTGATGTCGGGGGCCGGGAGTACTTCTTTGTGATGGCCAGCGAGTACGATCCCAATGGCGGGGTCTACACCCCGGACAATTTCGGTCCTAATACCGATTTCGGCGCTGCCGACGGCCTCTACGCGCTGTGGCTTAAGCGGAGCGCCGCTGGCGTGGAGATCGAGGACGGGTCAATCTTGAGACTGGTCTGGGGTAAGCAGTCCACGGACAACGACTACTTTGAGTTCGTGCCCGCGGCCGAGACCTTCAGCGCGGCCAAAGCAAAGCCGGCGCTTTCGGACATCAGGGTGGTCCCCAATCCTTACTTCGCAAAGTCAAGCTACGAGATGGATCAGTTCCATCATATCATCAAGTTCAGCAACCTGCCGAGGCGCTGCACGATACGGATATTCAACGTGGCCGGCGACCTCGTGAGGACCCTGGAGAAAACCGATCCCAACAGCTCAATCATGACCTGGGACCTTTTCAATGAGCAGGCGATACCGGTCGCGAGCGGCTTCTACATATACCATGTGGACGCCCCGGGCATCGGTTCCACTTACGGCAAGATGGCAATCTTCCTTGAGAAGGAGCGTTTAAACACGTTCTAAGCAACTTAACCTCTTGGCGAAGGAGGTATGTGATGAGAGAGAAGGTTTTGATTGCGGCCTTGATCTTGGTGCTTGTTGCAGGGGCAGCATACTGCCAGAGCAGCAAGACGGGAACGGCTGGCGCCCAGGAGCTCCGCATACCGGTAGGGCCGAGAGGCACCAGTATGGCCGGCGCCGTGGTCGCCGACGCCACCGGGTCTGACGCGCTCTTCTGGAATCCTGCTGGTGCGGCGAAGACCACGGGAACCAACGCCTTCTTGGCCTACAAGGGGTATCTCGCCGACATGACCGTAAGCTACTTCGGCGTGCTCTCCCAGTTC
>DATKKY010000148.1:0-5298 GCA_035542695.1 bacterium
AGCCTGCCAGCAGTCTGCGGCAGGGTCTGTCCGCAGGAAGATCAGTGCGAGAAACTCTGCGTGCTTGGCGTCAAGGCTGAGCCGGTCGCGATTGGCAGGCTGGAGAGGTTCGCGGCCGACCAGGAAATGCGATCGGGCAGAATGGCGATTCCCGCGATGCCGGCGCCGACCGGCAAGAAGGTAGCCGTGGTGGGCTCGGGACCCGCCGGCCTGACGCTGGCCGGAGACCTGGCGAAAATGGGTCACGGCGTGACGGTGTTCGAGGCACTGCACAAGCTGGGTGGAGTTCTGGTGTACGGAATACCGGAGTTCAGGCTTCCCAAAGCCATAGTGCAGAGGGAGGTGGAGTACATAGGCAAGCTGGGAGCAAAGATGGTCCCGAACTTCGTCGTCGGCAAGACCCGGACTGTCGACGAGCTGATGCGTGAAGGCTTCGATGCGGTCTTCATAGGAACAGGTGCCGGGCTGCCCTACTTTATGAACATCCCTGGCGAGAATCTCAATGGGGTCTATTCCGCCAATGAGTTCCTTACCAGATCCAACCTGATGAAGGCGTACCTCTTTCCCAAGTACGATACACCGATCAAGATTGGCAAGCGAGTCGGAGTGGTGGGCGGGGGCAATGTCGCGATGGACTCGGTGCGAACTGCTATGAGGCTGGGGGCCGAGGAGGTCTACTGCGTCTATCGGCGTTCTAAGGCAGAGATGCCGGCCAGACTGGAAGAAATCGAGAATGCCCTTGAAGAGGGTATGATTCTCAGGGAGTTGACAAGTCCGGTCAAGATTATCGACAATGGCAAGGGTTGGGTGAAGGAGATCGAGTGCATAAGGATGGAGCTGGGCGAACCTGATGCCAGTGGCCGGCGCAGGCCGGTTCCCGTCGAGGGCTCCGAGTTCAAGACCGAAGTCGATGTCGTTGTGATGGCTATCGGACAAGGGCCCAATCCATTGGTTCCTACCACCACCGAAGGGCTCAAGACTACCAAGTGGGGCAACATATTAGCGGACGAGGCAACGGGCCAGACCAGTCTGCCGGGGGTGTTCGCCGGCGGCGACATAGTGACGGGAGCGGCGACTGTGATTCTCGCGATGGGCGCGGGCCGGAAGGCAGCCCGCGCGATCGATGCCTACCTCAGGAAAGCCTGACAGCCTTGACACGCCCCGCGCGCGCGATTAAGATAGCGAGGTAAACCGTGTTAAGACTCGATATAGGTTCATTGCCGGAAGGCCATTCGCATCAGAACCTCAGCGAAGACGCCTCGGACCTCGATATCGTCTTCGAGGGAGGGCGGGCGGTCTCGCCTGTTGCGGTGAGCCTTGATATTGACAAGAGCGGCGACGAGATCTTCCTTGCCGGCCGAGCGACTGTCAACATCCAGCTGGAGTGCGCCAGGTGCCTGAGCGAGTATCCCTGCGTGCTCGGCGCACCGTTCCAGATGGTTATCGTCGTTGGAGAGCCGCCGGGAGCTTCGGACCGACGCGAGGATGAGCTGTACGTGCCGAGCGGTTCGAAGTACGTGGAGCTCGGCGACGAGGTCAGGAGCGAGCTGCTGGTGAGACTGCCGCTGAAGCCGCTGTGCAAGAAGGATTGCAGGGGACTGTGCCCGACTTGCGGAACCAATCTCAACGGCGCCACGTGCGCCTGCGAGACTGCTCACGGCGATTCCAGATGGGATGCTCTAAAGCGCTTGAGGAAAGACGCGTAGCACTTTGTAACCAAAGGAGTTAGCATCATGGCTCTGCCGAAACGAAGAATCTCGAAGACCAAGAAGAGACTGAGGCGCACCCATTGGAAGGTCGCCGCGCCTGGACTCTCGCGGTGCCCCAAATGTGATGAGGTCATTGCCCCTCACCGAGTTTGTCCGCACTGCGGCTATTACAAAGGCCGCAAGGTCATGGAGACCTGATAGGCTCGACCCTGGCGAGATGAGGTGGGCTTCTTGAAGATAGCACTGGATGCTATGGGTGGCGACCGGGCCCCCCGGGTAATAGTGGAAGGGGCCCTGGGAGCTCAGGAAGAGGTCGGAGCCGACACCAAGATCGTGCTGGTGGGTCGAGAGGATGCAATCCGAGCCGAGATCACCCACTTTGGCGGGTCGGCGTCCGCTCTGGACGTGGTCGACGCCCGGGACATAGTTTCGATGGAGGAGCAGCCGTCAACGACTCTCCGTCGGAAGAAGGAGTCTTCGATCGCAGTGGGCCTCAGGCTTCACGCTGAGGGCAAGGTCCAGGGCTTTATAAGCGCAGGCAATACGGGCGCCGTCGCGGCGAACGCGCTGATAATCCTGGGCAGGATCAAAGGTGTGGAGCGCCCCGCTATAGCTACCTACGTCCCGACCAAAGGCGGCGGTTGCATCTTGCTGGACGTGGGCGCGAGCATTGACCCCAAGCCGTCCCACATGGTGCAGTACGCAATTATGGGGAGCTGTTTCGCCAAGAGCGTGCTCGGCAAGTCCGATCCCAGAGTCGGGCTCTTGAACATAGGCGAGGAGAGCACCAAGGGGACGGAGGTAATGCAGGAGGCCTACGCGCTCTTGAAGGCAAGCGACGTCAACTTCATCGGTAATGTGGAAGGCCGTGACATCTTTGCCGGTTCCGTAGATGTCACAGTCTGCGACGGCTTTGTCGGCAACGTTGTGCTCAAGTTTGCTGAGAGCGTGACGGACATGGTCTATGGTGTGCTGAGGCAGACACTGACAGCTGACCTCCGGGCGAAGATGGGCGCGTTGCTTCTGAAGCCGGCTTTCCGCCATCTTCGCGAAACCTTTGACTACGCCGAATACGGAGGCGCCCCGCTGCTCGGGGTCGACGGGGTTTGTATGATTTGCCACGGCAGTTCGTCTGCCAGAGCGATCAAGAACGCTGTGCTTGAGGCCAGGCGCGTGATTGACTACGATCTGACGTCTACGATAAAGGAGAGACTAAGAGTTGGCGAAGAGCGAAACCCAAAAGCAGCCTAGTGGCATAGGCATACTCGGGATCGGTTCGTATGTGCCTGAGGGGGTACTCACGAACTCCGATCTCGAAAAGATGGTTGACACCACCGACGAGTGGATCAAAGAGCGCACGGGGATCAGCAAGAGGCACCGGGCTTCCGACGACGTCGCGACCTCGGATCTCGCACAAGAGGCTGCCAAGCGCGCGCTCGTAGATGCTGGCATCGGGCCTGACGACGTGGACGTGATCATCGTAGGCACTGCCACGCCGGACATGTTCTTCCCATCGACCGCGTGCCTGGTGCAGAAGGCGATTGGCGCGACCAAGGCAGTTGCCTTTGATATCAGCGCCGCGTGCAGTGGTTTCCTCTACGGGCTCTCGCTAGCCGAGCACCTGGTCAAAGGTGGGGGATACAAATACATCTTGGTGGTCGGAGCAGAGACGTTGACCAAGATACTTGACTGGACGGACCGAACGACCTGCGTTCTGTTCGGCGACGGCGCAGGCGCGGCCGTGGTCGGGCTGGTGGGCCCGGGCCGCGGGTTCATAAGCAGCCTGCTCAAGAGCGACGGCACGATGGGCGATCTCCTGCAACTGCCCGCTGGGGGCTCGAGGATGCCGCCCAGCGAAGAGACCCTCAGGAAGCACTTACATTACGTGAAGATGGAAGGCAACAAGCTTTTCAAGGCAGCGGTCAAGGCGATGGCCAGCGCGGCTCAAGCCGTCCTGGCAGATGCCGGCTACACTGGCGATGACCTTGATTTCCTTGTGCCTCACCAGGCCAATCTCAGGATCATAGACTCCACCGCGGCCAAGTTGAAGCTCCCCCCCGAGAAGGTCTTCATTAATATCGGCGAGTACGGCAATACTTCGGCTGCATCGATTCCCATTGCGCTTGAGGAAGCCAAGCGCAGGGGCTTGCTCCGGCCGGGCATGCTGATCGAGATGGTGTCGTTCGGCGGGGGTCTGACCTGGGCGTGCACTCTGATGAGGTGGTGAGGCACGTGGCTCAAAGCGCATGGCTCTTTCCTGGGCAGGGCTCGCAATTCGTCGGCATGGGCAAAGACCTTGTGGAGAAGTTTCGCGAGGCTGCCGGGGTGTTCCAAGAGGCAGAGAGGGTGCTAGGTTTCGATCTTGCTCGGATCTGCTTCGAGGGTCCGGAAGACCGGCTACGAGAGACCCGCTTCACCCAGGTCGCGATTCTCACCCACAGCACTAGTATCCTGCGGGTGATAGAGGGCAAGGCTCCCCGGCCGGCTTCTGTGGCCGGTCACAGCGTCGGCGAATACGCTGCTCTGGTCGCTGCCGGCTCGCTTTCATTTGAAGCAGCCCTTCGGCTGGTCAGCACCCGGGCCCAGGCGATGAACGCGGCGAGCCTGGCGAGGCCTGGCGCGATGGCGGCCATAATGGGGATGCCCGAGGAGAACCTGGAGCCACTTCTGGCAGAAGGATCGAAGGCCGGAGTCGTCCGGGCCGCTAACTACAATTCGCCGGTCCAGATAGTGGTATCGGGAGATAGGGAAGCAGTGGAAGCCGCGGTCAGGGCGGCGCCTTCCTTCGGGGCCAAGCGGGCGGTCGGCCTCAAGGTTAGCGGAGCATTTCACTCGCCCCTAATGGAGACCGCGGCCGCGGAGCTGACGCGTGCCCTCCGGTCGACCCATTTTGAACCTGCCGCTATTCCGGTGGTTTCCAATGTGACCGGGATGCCGGCGCGGGAGCCTGGCGAGATCGCTGCCTTGCTCGAACGCCAGCTGACCAGTGCTGTGATGTGGACGCAGTCCATAAGGTACATGGCTGATGCAGGCGTGACCTCGTTCGTCGAGGTCGGCCCCGGAAACGTGTTGTCGGGTCTCGTGAAGCGCATATCTCCCGAGGCGGAATGCGTTTCCCTTTCCGACGCCAAGAGCGTCGAGGCCTTTCTTCAAGGAGCGAAAACTTGAAGGATCTCGAAGGCAAGTGCGCCGTAGTCACCGGTGCTGGACGGGGCATCGGGCGTGCGATATCCCTGGCATTGGCTAGCCGGGGTGCCGCGATAGCGGTGGTTGATGTCCGCGATGATGACGCAGCTAAGACCGCCGCCGACATCAGGGGTCTCGGTCCGCAGGCTGTCCCGAAGGTCTGCGACGTGAGGAAGCCTGACGAAGTTGAGAGGATGTTCAGTGAGGTGCTCGCCACTCTGGGAGGGGTGCACATCCTCATAAACAACGCGGGCATAACACGGGACAACCTGATCATGAGAATGTCGGACGACGACTGGAACGCCGTGATTGGCGTCAATCTTACCGGGGCTTTCAACTGCTGCCGGGTAGCCTCCAGGCACTTCCTGAAACAGCGATCGGGTCGGATAGTCAATGTGGCCTC
>DATKKY010000149.1:0-7065 GCA_035542695.1 bacterium
CTGAGGCTGACTGAGACCAGCCGACGAGCCAGCAACACCCACAACTCTGCGTGCCTTGTCAGCCGAATAGTGCCATAATGGCGGCTGATGCAATTGTGCAACCCGCCTGCTATGGAAGGAGGTTGGAAAGCGATGACGACCCTCGGGCAGTACAAGATTCGGTGGCGGTGGCTCAGGTTCATGTACGTTTACACTATCATCATATCTGCTGGATTCGGGCTTGCTCAGCTCGCTCAACCGGCTCGGGTTCAGGCCATGTTTGGCATGCCGGCGCAGGACCCCATGGTCTTCAGTCTTGGTGCAAGCATCTTCCTGGCCTTTGGGCTGGTCGCCATTCTTGGGCTTCGCGCTCCCCTGCGGTTCTGTCCTTTGCTCCTGATGGAACTCGCCTACAAGGTGATCTGGCTTTGTGGGGTCGTTATACCCCTGGCAATCCGAGGGCAGTTCCCGAAATCGTCAGCTGTGGAAGTGGCGATATTCGTGACGTTCGTCGTGGGCGACGCGATTGCGATTCCGTTCCGATATCTCTTCAGCCGGGAGATTGTAGGGGTGACGGCGGTTGGATCTCAGTCCGGGGAGTAAGCGCCGGAGAGAAGGTGTGGCCTGGGCGTGAGCGAACTCGCGAATTCCCCCTTGCCGATGGTCAGCCGTGTCGGGGTGATCGGCGACCTCAAGCGCGACTTGGACCGCGCGGTGCAAGCGGTCGGGGGGTGGGACTGGTTCGGGAGCGATGACACTGTCCTGGTGAAGCCGAACTACAACTCTCCGCATCCCCCACCTGGCAGCGTCGCGATTGATTTCCTACGATCTGCTGTCCAGCTACTCCAAGACCACGGCGCCAAGACCATCCTAATTGGCGAATCTACTTCCTACCTCAATCATCGCAAGGTGCTTCGGCGCGCCGGTGTCCTCGACCTGGCCGAGGAGATGGGGGTGCAGGTAGTGGTGTTTGACGAAGAAGGGTGGGAGAGCGTCAAAGTAGGAGGCCAGTATCTCAAGCGAGTGAGGCTCGCGCGCACCTTGCGGCGGGTTCATCGGATTCTCTACCTTTGCTGTCCCAAGGCCCATCATGCCGCTCGATTCACCGGCAGCCTGAAACTGGGAATGGGCTTCGTCAACAACTGGCAGCGTACCCTTTGGCACCTCAGCCGGCTGGAGGAGAAGATTGCCGATTTGAACCTTGTCCTGAAGCCTGATCTGATCCTGGCGGACCTGCGGCGGACCTTCATCACGGGCGGCCCAGCGAAAGGGGAGCTGCGCGAGCCTGGCCTGATCCTGGCATCGGCCAACCGCGTGGCCATCGATGTGGAGGCCGCCAAGGTGATTCAGAGCTATCCAGGGCACAGCCTGCCGGCCAAGGCCGAAGAGATCGTTCACATCAGGCGGGCTATCGAACTTGGGCTCGGGCCCCGGGATGGTCTGGCATACCGGACAGTTGAAATGTGATACCGAGGCAGCTTCCGAGGCGGCTTCCGCCGGCCTGGAGAGGAATCAGCATGACGATTGACGGCGAACCTAGGATCGAGTCAGCTCCGGCGACGCCCGCGGAGCGGGCTCGACTGCTGGCCCTGATGCGGAAGGAGCTGGCCAGTCGTGTGGATCGAATCCTGACCCTGATGGGGCTCACCTGGCCGCAGTTCGAGGCTCTTTACGCTTCCCGAGGGGAAGCGCGCACCATCAGGCGGGATGGTGTGGTGGTCGGGTACTGCTGGATCGAGCAGCGGGCGCGCGAGCTGCATCTTCATGCCATCTTCGTACTTCCCGAGGAGCGGGGCCGGGGCATCGGGTCTCGTGCCCTCAGAGGCCTGGAGAGTGAATTTCGTGGAAAGGTGGATGTGATTGAACTGGGCGTGGAGCAAACCAACACTGCGGCCAAAGCTCTGTACGAACGGCAGGGTTTCAAGGTTGAACAGGTGCTATCGGAACTGGGCTTTGATATCATGAGAAAGCATTTGAGCGAAAGCCAGCGGGACGGGAGGGAAGGTTCGGGGAGATGACAGACATGCGAGCCGAGGATCAGGACACGCCTGGTGTCGTGATATCGCGCGCCTGGGCGGTGTGGCTTGTCACAACGGCGTGCTTCCTCGTCATAAATGCTGTCCTGCTCCTGGCCCAGGGCCGGCAGTTCTTCTCAAACTACATCCAGGCGGGGCCACAGTCGTCAACGCCCTTGACCATGGCCTCGGTTGGGCTCGCCTGGCTTTCGCTCGGCGCCGCACTCGTCGTGCTCAAGAAGCCCGCGTTCCGCAAGCGCTATGGCTTCTCGACGATCTGCGGTCTCGCGGTGGCCCTCCTCTATATCAACCTGTGCCGTGAGAGACCCCACTGGGGCGACCTCAATGTCTATGTGCAGGCGGCCACCGATCTTGTGGCCGGCAATCACTTCAGTCGGGTCTATCTCTATCCGCCGTTGCTCGCAAGTCTGCTGGAGCCGCTGGTACGGTTTGGCCCCATGTTGGTGGCCGCCGTGTTTTGGGTCTGCAACATGCTGGCCCTTATCGTCTTCTATGCGCTCCTCGTGGCAGCTCTCGGTCGGTACGGGTTCAGCCAACGGCTGTCAGCTTTGGTGACCATGAGTTTTATGGTCGTCAATGTGCCCGTGATGCGGACGCTCTTCTATGGTCAAGTGAACCTCCATGTGACCAACCTGATGCTGATTGCTCTCGTAGCCTACCCGGGCGTGCCGGCCTTGTCCGCTTTGGCTCTGGCCCTGGCAGTCCATATCAAGGTATCGCCGATTGTCCTCGCCTTGCCCTTCATTATGGCCAAAGACAAGAAGTGGATAGCCTGGTTCGTCCTCTTCCTGGCCGCACTCGCCGGCATCACGCTGGTGGGCCACGGTACTGAGCCCTTCCGCGATTTCGTTACCAACATCACCAGCGTCTACAGCACCACCGGCATCAATTTCCGCCAGAACTCGGTAGATTCGCTGGTGCGGAGCACCGCCCTGGTGCTCGGTGTTCCCGTTGAGAAGGTGCTGCCGGTGACGCTCGCGCTCAAGGGTGTCTTGTTGGTGTTACTGCTGGCCACCGTGTTCGTCTGCGCGAAGCGAAAATCCTTCCGGGCGGAAGGCCCGGGGGCAGTGGTCATGAACACAACTCCAGCTCTGCTGTTATTGATGTTGATCGCATCGCCGCTCATCTGGGAGCACCATCCCGTATTCGTGGCGCTCACGTTCCTGGTGATCATCCGGAAGCTGGAGACGCCCAGCGAGTGGGTGCTCTACGGGTTCGCCTATTTCCTGGAGTATGTTGTGCCCACGTTCGACTTCTTCCCATGGTCGTTTGGACGGCTGCTGGGGGCCCTTCTGGTGGGCTTGCTCCTCTACCGGGCGTCGGGAAGGGGCGGAGCTGGCCCGTTCGTCGTCAAGGCCGAGCGTTATCTGGATCTGCTCGATGATGCGGGACTGAACCATGCGCGCCGCCAACCTTGATCCCTGGAAGCACAGCCACCAATTCGCGGTCCTCGACAGGGAAAATGAACGCCGGACAGTTATCGTCGTAGCGCTGCTCCACGGTGACAGGGTAGGCAGCCAGCGGGCGCCGCCCAGAGGCATGTTGCATTCGGGTCCAAAAGAGGATAGGTTTGGGGGCACGTCGCAGCGAAGGAGCGTGGCCTGAATGAATTGGCTATATCTACTGCAGTCAGCGGTGCTCGGAATTGTGGAAGGCGCAACGGAGTTCATCCCGGTTTCATCCACCGGCCACCTAATCCTTGCTCAGCATCTGCTCAAGTTCATCGGTCAGAAGGAGGACGCCTTCATCGTCTTCATTCAGCTGGGCGCGATCCTTGCGGTGGTCTGGCTTTACCGGGGCAAGATCTGGAGGCTCGTGAGAGACTGGCGTTCTGCTCCTGAGGGACGGCGGCTACTGGCGAACCTCGTAGTCGGCACACTCCCGGCGATTGTGATTGGCCTGCCGACTCACCACTGGGTGGAGGCGCACCTCTTCACACCGCCCGCGGTTGCGATGGCACTGGTTCTGGGCGGAGTCGCGATTCTCTTGGTTGAGCGGTACTACAAGCACCCGAGGGTCGAAACCATGGACCAGATTCCGGTGCGGATGGCACTCGGAGTCGGGGCAGTCCAGGTGTTGTCCATCCTCTTTCCGGGCGTGTCCCGCTCGGGGGCGACCATCATGGGTGGGTTGGCTCTGGGTATGTCCCGCATGGCGGCGACTGAGTTCTCGTTCTTTCTGGCCATACCTGCGATGTTCGGGGCCTCGCTGGTTGAGATGGCGGGCGTGCGGCACGTGGTGACGAGAAGCGACTTTCTGCCGTTTGCGGTGGGTTTCGTCGTCTCCTTTTTGGTGGCGCTGGTCGTAATTCGAAGACTAGTGGCTTTTGTCTCGAGGAATTCCTTCGTCGGGTTTGCCTGGTACCGGATCGTTTTTGGTGTGGTGCTGTTAGGGCTATTCCGGCTGGTCCTCGGGTCCTTCTAGGCCACGGGAGCTACAGCACCAGCTCGGGAACCTCCATCTCCCCCTTGCGGAAGGCCTGAAGGAAAGCCTCGACAACGCTGGGATCGAAGTCGGTCCCGCTGCCATTGACGATGATTTCCTTAGCGTCAAACGGCGACATGGCCTTGCGATAGGGTCGGTCGCTGGTAAGGGAATCGTAAACATCGGCGACCGAGATCACTCGGGCTTCCAGGGGAATCTGCTCCCCGACGACGTGGTGGTAGCCCGACCCGTCAACCTTTTCGTGGTGAGCAAGGATGATGGGGATGATGCGGTGAAGGGGTCCCCCGACGGGCTCGAGCATGCTAGCGCCCCGGTCAACGTGCCTCTTCATGCCTTCAAACTCGTCCTGCGTCAGCCTCGCAGCCTTGTAGAGAAGCTCGCGGCTGGTTTCCATCTTGCCGATGTCGTGGAGCAGCGATGCCGCCCTGACATCCTCGATGCGATCCTCCGAGAAACCCAGACAGGCAGCGATCTTGGAAGCATAGACCGAAGTGCGGTAGCAGTGGTTTTCGGTGTACTTGTCCTTGGATACGAATTGCCTCAGTATCAGCAGCAAGCCGTGATATGTCTGGCGCAATTCCTCAAGACGGGCCTTCTGCCGCTCGTATAAACTGCCCATCGCGTAGGCCGTGACCACCAGGATGCCGCCCCAGACGATGATGTCGTAGATGTTGCCCGAGGGGGCAATGGTGTCGGCAAACATGGTCGGACTGAGATGGACCAGGAGCCCGATGAGCAAGGCGCTGGCGAAGGCCGTGAGTACCGCGTGGCGTCTTCCGAAGAAGTATGCTGAGAACAGGGTCGGCATAGTGTAGAAGCCCAGGATCATCCGCTTGGCGGTGACCAGGTAGTTCATGGCGCCGGCTATTACCAGCACCGAGAGGATCAGCCAGAGCTCCTTGTTGACCTCAGCCAGCTTGCCCACCAGTGTGACCCGCCAGTCGGCTTTAACCCTGGTGGTCGCGGGCTCGGCTATCTCAGCGTAGTGAGCGAGCTGGTCCGGCTGGTTGCCTGCATGCTGATCGAAGGCCGCCGCGTCCCGCTTGCCCCCGCTTCCGGCGGTGTCCGGAGCCGTCGAATTGGCGTCCAGAGTGACCGTGTCTTCCATCTTCTCAGTCATGTGTATCCTCCGCGTCATCCGAATTGGGCTGCAGAGGAGGCCATGTTTCAGCTGTCGCCGCTTGATGTGCCAGTCGTCTGTCTCTAGCAGCTCGTCAGTAGGTTAATCGGCAGGGTGAAGCCGGCACTTGAGGCCATTGTGAAAGCCAAGCCGCGGATCAGGCCAGGCGGATCAGGATGGTAGGCAGGGGCTCTGGACACAGCCGGCCCGGGCGAGTGGCATCACAGCTCCCGCAAGGCCACAACCACTGGCAGCCGCGCGGCCCGAACTGCGGGCGGAAGCCCCCCGATCACACCCATCAGGATTGCGAAAGCGATGCCGACGCCTATTATCGCGGGTGTCACTCGGAAGGAGAATGCCATGTAGGAGAAACTGGCCCAGTTCATGGTGCCGGTGGTGAACCCGTTGAAGGGCAGCGCCGCGATACAACCAATGGCGCCACCTGCGAGGGCGATGATCATGGCCTCGGCTAGGAAAGAGGCCACGACGCTGCCGGGACCGAAGCCCAGAGCTTTGAGGGTGCCGATCTCCGAGGATCGTGCAGCCACGGCTGAATACATGGTGTTAAGCGCTGCGAATACGGCTCCGACTGCCATCACCACTGCGACTAGGAAACCCAGCACCCTGATCACGGTAGATACCACGCGGGACTGCTCGGAGTACCAGGCCTTCTCCTGAAACACGTCAACTGTCAGCCGCGGGTCGCTTGTCAGGGCATCCTTGAACCGCTGGAGGTCCGCCGGAGATGACAGGCGGGCTGTGATCGATTGAAACACGTTGGTGGGGCGCTTGTAGACCTCGTTCAGCACCGTAGCGTCGCACCACACCTCAGAGTCGAAGGAACTGCCCCCGGCGTCAAAGATGCCCACCACCGTCCACCGGCCGCCGCCGAACTCGACGGTAGAGCCGAGCTCGAAGCCTTTGTATATGCCGGGCACATTCCTGCCGACCACCAACTCGGCGAGCCCGCTTTGGATGAATCTCCCCTGGATCATACGGACTTCGGGGCGCACCTGGAGCGCCAGCGGGGATACCCCTCTGACCTGGACATTGGCGTCGGACGCGGAGCCGATAAGGGGGAAAGCGCCGACCACGACTACTTCGGCGCTGACCAGGGGATCACCCGTGGCGGAGCGCGCCACCCCGGGCGCGTCGGTAATCACCTTGGCCTGGTCTAGCATGATCACGCTGGTCATCTCAGCATCAGAGCCGCCTCGCAGCACGAAGGCGTTCTGGTCCGAACCGGAGGAGACCAGGGTTGCCCGGAAGCCCTGGGCCATTGCAAGCATCACTATGAACACGGCGACGGTGCCCGCTATGCTCAGCACCGCCACGAGCGTCGATACCCAGCGGTTGATGATGCTCCGGAAGTTGTATTCTAGGGGTATCGGCACGCTCACACTCTCCTCAGGGCATCAACGATCTTGAGGCGCATCGCGCCCACGGCTGGAATGATCCCTGCCGCCGCCCCCGCCAGGAGCGCCA
>DATKKY010000150.1:0-7957 GCA_035542695.1 bacterium
TAACCAGCGATCGCCCGCCCAAGGAGATAACAGATCTCGAGGAGCGGCTGGTCTCCCGCTTCGAGTGGGGCCTGGTGACCGACATGCAACCACCGGATTTCGAGACCCGCGTCGCCATCCTCAAGAAGAAGGCCGAGGAGGACCACCTGGCCATTCCCGACGATGTCTTCCACATGATTGCCGAGGCCATCAAGTCCAACATCCGGGTGCTCGAGGGCTCACTGGTGCGGCTGGTGGCCTTCTCCTCGATTCAGGGAAGCCCTATCACGCCGGAGCTCGCGCGGGAAGTGCTCAAGGACATCTTCAAGCCCCAGGTAAAGACGGTATCGATAGAGGACATCAAGAGCGCCGTCGCCAAGCATTTCAAGATTGCCCCGGAGGTGCTGGTCGGACGGAAGCGCACTTCGGCGATCGCCCTGCCCAGGCAGGTTGCGATGTATCTGGCCCGGTTGCTGACCAACATGTCGCTCGCCGACATTGGCAGCGCTTTCGGCAAACGCGACCACACCACCGTGATTCACGGCTGCGACAAAATCTCGGACAAGGTCAAGGCCGACTCGGAATTCAAGACCCTGATCGAACGCATCACCGAGGAGATCAAAGTGGCCGCGTGACCACCGCCGCGGGGATAGCCGCCGGCATATCTGGAAAACCTGTGGAAAACCCCGGGGACGGCCCGTGGGTTGGTGGTGAACATCTCGGGGTACCTGCCCAGGGTGACATTGCGGTGGGGATATCGGTGCGGTTGTCCACAAACAACCTACAAGCTTCCCACACCGACGGCACTGACCGCCCGCACCTCCTCGGCAGGTCACCGAAAGCTACTGGACGGCAAGAGACGCAAATCCTTCCCCATATCCACATCACCTACTAGTGATTCTAGTTTTCATATAGCTAGACAAAACTAGAAGACTCCGCACCCTTCGCGAGTTCAGTTGCTCGACCGCCTAGCCGAGAGAGTGCAGACATTGGTGAAAAGGTGCAGAGGTGTGCACCTCACGCGACCTATGATATGCGCCCGTGCGCTGCCGTGTGCGCAGCCTGCCCGGCTTCGGTCGAAAGCGACGGTCCGGTGGAAGCTTGCCTGGCAAAGGTCCCTCGGAAAGGTGCCGGAGTGCAGCGCTTTTCTCCAATTGACACCGCTTGACACCGCTCCGAGCTTCGCCTACAATCGGGTGCCGTGAGAGGAGGCGGGATGATGAAAGTCAGGGTTAAGCAGGATCATTTTGCGAGGGTGCTTGGCGTCGTTACGGGCGTTGTTCCGACGACATCAACAATACCGGTTCTTTCCAACCTGCTCCTGGATGTCGAGGGCGGCAAGATAAAACTGTCAGCAACTGACCTTGATATCTCGGTGATCAGCATAGTGGAAGGGGAAGTGAAGGGGTCGGGAGCGGTCACCATTCCCGCCAAGCGATTTCAGGAGATCGTGCGCGAGTTGCCCGGTGAGGACGTCGAGATTGATGTTGATGGCAACAAGATAAGCGTGACCTGCTCGCGGTCCAGTTTCAAGATGATGGGCATGGAAAAGGAGCAGTTCCCCAAGATTGCTGATCTCGAGAATAAAGAGCGAGTCTCCATATCGGCGCAGGTGCTGGAGAAGATGATAAGGCGAAGCATCTTCTCGGTCGCCAGAGACGACACCCGGCCGGTTTTGAGCGGGGTGCTCTGGGAGATCTCGCCCAAGGAGCTGGCAATGGTGGGGACCGACGGCCACAGGCTCGCGCGCATGGGCGTCACAGGGGACTTCGCGATCAAGCAGGAAGCGGGCGTTATCGTGCCCCCGAAAGCCCTGAACCAGATTCTCAAGCTGCTCGCGGGGGAGGACGAGGTTGGTGTGGCAATCGACAATGCTTTCGTCGGCTTCTTCGTGGGCGACACCACGGTGTACACGCGGCGGATCGAGGGGACCTTCCCCAATTACCGCCAGGTGATACCCAAGAACAACGCCAACCAGCTAGTGGTCAAACGCGAGGATCTCTCGAGCGCTACCCGCCGCGTCTCCTTGCTTGCGGACTCCAAGACCCACAAGATCAAGATGCTGCTCACCAAGAGCGGAGTGAAGCTGACCGCGAGCACACCGGACCTTGGCGAAGCCGAGGAAGAAGTGCCGGCCACCTATACGGGCGAGGAAATGACTATCGGCTACAACGCTTCTTATATTCTCGACGCGGTCAAGAGCACCGACAGCGACGAGATCCAACTTGAGTTGGGCACACCCGTGGGCGCCTCCATCCTGAAGCCAGTCTCGGAACCCGAAGGCGAGTCCTATCTCTGCCTGGTCATGCCGCTGAGGTTGGCCGAACAGGAGTAGCGAAGGTCCAGACCCGGGGGTGTGGAGTATTGCACATCCAGAAAATCCTGCTCACCAATTTCCGCAACTTCGCCGCGGCTGAAGTCGAATTCGCCGAGCGGCGGAACCTGATCGTTGGCCCCAACGCACAGGGCAAGACCAATCTGCTGGAGGCGATACACATCCTGGGGCTTGGGCGGTCGCAGCGGGATCGCCGCGACCAGAACTTGGTGCGCTTCGGCGAGACTTTCTACCGGATCGAGGGGATCTTCCAGCACATCGGAGTCAAGACCACGATTGAGGTCACTTACAGCGAGGACAAGAAGCGGATCAAGATAAACGGCAAAGATGCCCGCCCAGCGACGCTCTTGGGTGTTGCACCTGTGGTCGCGTCTTCACCCGAAGACATTGACATGATCAAGCGATCTCCCGGATATCGGCGGACCTTCCTCGATCTGGCGCTCTCCCAGGTGAGCCGGGAGTATCTCGCTACGCTTCAAAGCTATGCCCGAGCCTTGGCGCAGAGGAACATGCTGCTCAAGCGTGCCCAGGATGGGAGGGTCGCAAGAGGAGAGACCGACGTCTGGGATGAAGCCATTATCAATCTGGGTGAGAAGGTGGTGACCGCCCGGATCGGCTTTCTGGCGGAGATCACGCCGAAGGTCGGGGAGGCGACCCGGGCCATCAGTGGAACCGCCAGCAAAGTCGCGCTGCCCTACGACCCCAAGGGGTACATGCTAGGGAATGATTGGGCAGCGGGCGAGGGGAGCCCCGAGCTTGTCGTCGAGGCCCTGGGCCAGACTGTCCGCGATAGCCTGAGGCGGGCGCTGGCCGAGAGTCGTGCGGTCGAAGCGGCGAGAGGCTTCACCCTGTTCGGCCCGCACGTGGACGACTTCAAATTCATTTGCGACGGCAGGGACATCAGGCTCTTCGGCTCCGAAGGCGAACAGCGGACCTCGGTGATTGCGCTCCGCGCCGCCGAGGTGGCGCTGGTTAAGGCCAAGTTGGGGCATCATCCGATAGTGCTCTTGGACGATGTCTTTGCGGAGCTTGACGACGCGCGAAGTCGCGCACTTACGGCCTTGATTTCGGAGTTCGATCAGATAGTATTGACCTCGTCGAGGCCCGGAGCACTTGACGAGTCCGGCATTCGGCGAATCGTAGTGGCAGCAGGGGGGATTACCTATCATGGCTGAGCCTGAGAAGGCCGCAAGTATCCTTGAAAGGCTTGCTGCCCGGATGGGAATTAGCGCTCGACTGGAGACCGAAAAGGCAGTAATTTTATGGGAAGACGTTGTGGGTAAGGCCACAGCGCGCAGGGCGGAGGCGGTATCTCTGAAGGGCGGAAAACTGGTGGTTGTGGTGGAGAGCTCCGCCTGGCTCCAGCAACTGGCCCTGCTCAAAGAAGGCATAATAGCTAAGCTCAACTCGCGCATTGGGAAGCCCCTGGTTGAAGACATCGTCTTCCGCATAGGCGAGATTGGCAAGGAGAGAAAGCATGGCGGATAAGCGCAGCCGGAAAGAGGAAACTGAGGCGGAGGCTGCCCCAGACGTCGAGATGGATGCGGAAGCCAAGGATCGCGCCGCCACCGAGTACGATGCCAAGAAGATCACGGTCCTGAAGGGGTTGGATGCTGTTCGCAAGCGTCCGGCCATGTATATCGGCAGCACGGGTCCTCGCGGGCTGCACCACCTGGTGTACGAGGTTGTTGACAATGCCATCGACGAGGCCCTGGCAGGCTTCTGCCGGAAGATCGAAGTGGTGCTGCACAAGGACGGCAGCGCTTCGGTGGAGGACGATGGGCGCGGGATTCCCACCGATATGCACCCGACCCAGAAGCGGCCTGCGGTGGAAGTAGTGATGACCATGCTCCACGCCGGCGGCAAGTTCGACCAGAAAGCCTATCGTGTCTCGGGTGGATTGCACGGCGTCGGCGTCTCGGTAGTGAATGCGCTCTCCGAGTGGCTGGAAGTCTTGATTTACAGGAACGGCAAGATCTACAAGCAGCGTTACAAGCGCGGCACACCCAGCACCGATCTGACGATTGAGGGCAAGACTGAAAAACAGGGCACGGTGGTCAGGTTCATGCCCGACTCGACGGTCTTCGAATCCACCGAGTTCAGCTTCGACAATCTCTCGCAGCGCCTGCGCGAACTGGCGTTTCTCAACAAGGGCGTTGAGATCGAGATCCACGACGAGCGCACCAAGAAAGAGCACAAGTTCAAGTACGCCGGCGGCATCCGATCGTTCGTGGAGTTCCTGAACGAGAACAAGAACACGTTGAACCCCAAGGTGATCTACTTCGAAGGCACACGCGAGGAGATCAAAGTCGAAGTCGGCATCCAGTACAACGATGGCTATGTCGAGAACATCTTCAGCTTCGTGAACAGCATAAGTACCCACGAGGGCGGAACGCACTTGATCGGTTTCAAGATCGGGCTCACCAAGACCCTCAACTCCTACGGCCAGAAGACCGGCATGTTCAAGAACGGGGACTTCACGCTGAGCGGGGAGGACGTGCGGGAGGGGCTGACGGCGGTGCTGAGCGTGATGATGGCCAATCCCCAGTTCGAGGGGCAGACCAAGACCAAGCTCGGCAACAGCGAAGTGCGGGGGCTGGTCGAATCGATCGTGTGCGAGAGCCTGAGCGAGTTTTTCGAGGAGAACCCCGGGGTCACACGCTCCATAATTGAGAAGTGCGTGGTCGCCGCGCGCTCGCGGGAAGCGGCGCGGAAGGCCCGAGAATTGACGCGCAAGAAATCGGCATTGGAGGCCGGGACGCTGCCGGGGAAGCTGGCCGACTGCAGTGTCAATGATCCCAAGCTGAGTGAGCTCTACCTGGTGGAGGGCGACTCCGCCGGGGGCTCGGCCAAGCAAGGGCGGGACCGGCAGTTCCAGGCGATCCTGCCGCTCAGGGGGAAGATCCTGAACGTCGAGAAATCACCGCTGGACCGCATCCTCTCCAACGAAGAGATCAAGATGATGATCACGGCGGTGGGCACGGGGATAGGCGAGGAGGACTTCGACCTGGAGAGGCTGCGCTATCACAAGGTGATCATCATGACCGATGCCGACGTGGACGGCGCACATATCCGTACCCTGCTCTTGACCTTCTTCTACCGCCACATGCCGGAACTTTTGAAGCGCGGCTACGTTTATATTGCACAGCCGCCCCTCTACAGGCTTAAGAAGGGCAAGACCGAGATTTACGCCTATAACGACGAGGAGCGCGACCGTAACTTGGAGCGGCTGGGGCGCAAAGGCGTGATGGTGCAGCGATACAAGGGTTTGGGGGAGATGAATCCGGAACAGCTTTGGAAGACCACGATGGATCCGGAACGGCGGACGATCCTCAAGGTGACACTGGAGGATGCGGTGGAGGCCGACAGGATCTTCACCATCTTGATGGGCGACAAAGTTGAGCCGCGCAAAAAGTTCATTGAGGATAACGCGAAGAACGTGAAGAACCTGGACGCCTGAGTCGGTGCCTGGGAAGGGAAGAGGCCTGGTTGAGAGGAGGGATCCGCAGATGAAGATCCGTGGATTGCTTGTGGTGATTGCCGCGGCCACAGTTTTGCTGCCAGTGCTGGTTCGCGCCGATCTGACCGTCAAGGAGCAGACCCAGATGAACGGTATGATGGGGATGCTCTCGTCCAAAGGCACGGAGACTACTTATATCAAGAACGACAAGATGCGCACCGAGGGCCAGATGGAGATGAGCGGGATGGTGAAGAGCGCTGGCAAGACCACCGAGACTCTGACCATTACCCGTCTGGACAAGGGCGTGATGTGGATCGTCAACAATCAGGAGAGCACCTACACCGAGATTCCGCTCACCGCCGCTGTTGACTCGGTCTCCCAGAGTTTCAAGCTCAAGGACATATCGGTGAAGAAGACCGGCCAGACCAAGGACATCATTGGCTACAAGTGCGATGGGGTGGACGTTGCTATGACCTTCGAGGCTGTCGCTCGCGAAGGCAAGGGAGCCGCCCCCCAGACATACAGCATGGACTTCCTCTTCTGGATGAGGCCTGAAGTCAAGGACCTCGAGGAGCTGCGTCATTTCTGGGACCAGATGGTTGAGGTTGCCAAGGTTTCGCAGAAGGGTTCGCCCATGGGTGATGCCATGATCACCGCCTTCGGAAAGCTAAAAGAGCTGCAGGGCGTGCCGCTGGGCGCGGAGGTGACCATGGAGAATCCTGCGGGAACAGGTGGGCAGGACGCGCAGCAGCAGGCCAAGATGCAGGAAGCCATGAAGATGCTCGGGCGGTTGAAGCAGGGCCAGGGGAAGGCCCAGGGGAACGAGCAAGCTGCGAGCGGGCCGAGCGGCATGAAGTTCACGTACGAAGTGACGGGCATATCCAAAGATGCTGTCGCGGATGGCGTCTTCGAGGTGCCCAAGGGCTACAAGAAGACCGCGCAGGCCGCGGCGGTGAAGCACTAGGCAACTAGGCAAGGGAGTCGGGAGCGACTCATAGATCTGGCCGCGCTCCGCTGGTTGGCAGGGGGAGCGCGGCCCTAATTCTAGTGGCAGGCTCAGTGAGGGAGATCCAGCTTGGCCGCGAGCTGGTCGAAGAGCCTCCTGGATTCGGCGTCCATATGTCTGGGGATCTCGACGTTCACGGTGACCATCTGATCTCCGACTTTGTCGCCGACCTCGGCGCCGAGGCCCCTGAGGCGGAATTTGGTGCCGGGCTGCGTGCCCGCTGGAATCCTGAGCAGAGCTTTCCGGTCACCAATGGTGCGTACCCGGATCTTGGAACCCAGGACGGCCTGTGCCAGATTGATCTTGATGTCGCAGTAGATGTTGGCGCCCTTGCGGGTGAAGAAGCGATCGCCAGCCACGTTGACCCTGATGATCAGATCTCCCGGCGGGCCACCCGATGCGCCAGGTTGGCCCTGGCCCCGCAGCCTGATCTTGCCGCCATCCTCGATTCCCTTTGGAACTGAAATGGACAGCCGTTTCATACCTGAGACCTGGCCGCTCCCACTGCACTTGACGCATGGCTCCGCGACGATTTCACCGCGTCCGTAGCACCGCGGGCATGGCCGGCTCACCGCAAAGCCGCCCTGCGAGACCGAGATCATGCCGGCGCCGCCGCACTGGGGGCACTTAGTCACCTTGGTGCCGGGCTCGGCTCCCGTCCCATGGCACCGATCGCAGACATCGTTCTTGGATATCGTTATCACGGTCTTGCCGCCCTTGACCGCAAGGTCAAATGGCACCTCGACCTCGGTATATAGATCCTCTCCCGGCTGCGGGCCGTAGCGTTCCTGTCTGAATCTGCCGCCCCGGTCGAAGATGTTGGAGAAGATGCTGCCAAGGTCCCCGAGTCCGCCGACATCTTCAAAAGTGTAGCCCTCCGGACCCACGTCAGCCCCCGCATCGGCTCGCCCGCTGGCTCGTCGGCCCCCGCCGCCTCCAGCTCGAGCGCGCGCAAACTGCCCCAAGAGATCGTTGATGTCGAAGCCCTGGTAGGCCCCACCGCCCCCGTAGCCCGCGCTCGCGAACCGGCGCATGTCATCGTATTGCTTGCGCTTCTTGGGGTCGCTCAGGACTTCGTGAGCTTCGTTGATCTCCTTGAAGCGGTCGGCAGCCCTCGGATTATCCGGGTTGGAGTCGGGGTGATACTTCTTGGCTAGCTTGCGGTAGGCCTTCTTGA
>DATKKY010000151.1:0-5800 GCA_035542695.1 bacterium
GGTTGGGCTGGCGTGACCGCGTCGACGGGGAGCCTAGGCCCTGATGTCGGGCCTAGGGAGGCAAGCAATCAGGTTAGGTTTACATAATGTAGATTATGCGACGTTATTCCTGGCCCCGCTTGTCCTTCCGAGCGATCCACCATCCCTTTATAGAGTGCTCCACATGTCAGCCTCGAAATCAGGCTTGGGCGCCCTGAGGCTGATCACCTCGTGGAAAGGCCGCCGCTCAACTACCTCATCGCCCCTCAAGACAGCAACTCGGAAGGCTACCTCGGTCCCAGGCTGGGCTCCGATGGCCGCGAATGGCACCGCCAATTCAATTATGTCCAGAGCGACAGCTCTTACGCCCGCAGCCTTGGCGCTGTCAGCACGATCCAGATCGATGGCTTCGGGTCCGCAAGGCCGAATTGCCCTGAAGGTGAACTCCCTCTCGGTAGGACTGTGGAACTCGAGCCGGAAACCCAGCGCCGTGAACTGGGCGCCCTGCGGCGAGACGCTTGTGTCTATGCGGACGTACAGATGCTCGTGATCGAATCCGAAATAGACAGCGCCCACTATCGGGGCCACTGGCGTGTGGCGGGAAACGTCCCTGTAGCTCTCATATAGCCCCGCCAGGCGCCATTCATAGAAGGTCGTGACCCGACCGTCAAGCACCGGCTTCATCAGCGCCGCAGGCTCCAATGCGAATGCGGGCCCCTTCTGGCGCTGTGATATCGGGTGCAGCACTCCGGCCGGGGTCCTGGACCCCGACGCATCGTAGACTCGTCTGATATGGGACCGGAAGAGGGCGTCATACTCGGGATTGTGGCTGCTGGTGTGCTCGCCGCCATACCACCAGAACCAGTCGCTCCCTTCCGCCGCATAGACACTGCGCCAGGCAGACCGCTGGTCGGCCTCGCTCATGCTATTCTCTTTGGTCACCACCTGGGTTCTGGCATCTGAAATCATGTCCCAAGCTGTATTGTCCTCGGAGCTCCCGATCCAGATCGCGAAGTTGCTGTTGATCCACGACCCGGGATAGATGCTTGCAAGGTGGGGCACTGCATCCGCCTGGTCAAGCACCTCTGAGATCCGCACAGTCTCGATCCAGTCAGCAGCGGCGAGCTTCGCATAAAGCTCCTGCAGGAAAAGGTCGCCATCCTTGTCGTAGAATTCCCAGCAGTTCTCGCCATCAAGGGCAATCAGCACTACGCTTGAGGCTGCCTCACCACCGAGATCGCGTCTTATGGCCTCGAGCCGCCCCAGGAAATCGGCCACAGCTTCTTCGGGAGCCCATTCCATATAGTGGAAGCTGATGAGATCAGACAGCACCTTGTCCCGGAAGAACACCTGGACCTCTCCCCCATCGAACACCATGCGGTGGGGCTTGTAGAGCAGGTCCGGCCTGATCACCTTGCCACTGGCCACATCGCGAACGGCAGTGGTGTAGGAAGCCTCCAGCACGCTCTCGTCCGCCGCCGTCCACCTGACGCCCAGCCCAGCAGCGACAGCCAGAGCCTCGTCGCTGACGCTGCCCTCCGGAGGCCACATCCCCACCGGTACCTTGCCGAAGACCTGCTGATGAAGTTCCAAGCCGAGCGCTATTTGCATCCGGGCATCCTCGGGAAGTCGCAGCCTACGCTTCGGCAGATTGACGCCCGGCATCGCGACGCGGGTGATGTCCGAATCGCACAGCAAGGGCAGAATCGGATGGAAATAGGGCGAGAACGCCAGCTCGATACGTCCCTTGTCAGCCAGTTCCTTGTATTCGGGCAGGATTCGCCTGATTATCTCCATCTGCTTGTTCAAGAGGCCGGTCTTCATCGCCTCCGTAAACTGCCGGCCTCTGGCCAGCAGATCGGCGATCAAGGGATCGCTATGCAAGATTGGATCGATCCACGCCAGGTTTGACCACACTTGGAGATCAAGGAAATCCTGCCGGCCGCACTTTCGTATCGCAGCCTGAGCTTTGTACTCAGACTCCAGGCTCGGGCATTTGTCCAGGAGCGACCGGTAGCGCGGGTAGGGCTCGATCATCTTCTTACGATTGCCTAGGAAGCTGTCTTTGACCAGCGCCAATTTCTCCTGGATGGTGAGGTCATCGGCGCTCTTGGCAGCCAGCTCAAGCTGCACTTCGCTGACGTTGCCCGACGCGTATTCCTGGATTTGCTCGATTAGGATCGGGACCAGGTTGAAGTTGGCCTTGAGCCGAGGAAATGCCTCAAGGCGCGCGGCCATGTCGAAATAGTCTTTGACGGCGTGGAGCCGGACCCAGGGGAGCCGATATACACTAGTCCTGGGATCCTTGTACCAAGGCTGATGCATGTGCCAGAGAAAAGCAACCTTGAGAGGCGGAAAGCTCATCAGGTTTTCTCTAACTGGGCTTGTATCTCCAATAGCGGCATCTTAGCGAGGGTGGCCTGTCTTGACTTGGGATATCGATCGATCAAATCCTTGTAAGCAGCTTCAGCCTTGGGCAGGTCCTGCATCAGTTCATAGCAGCGGGCAGCGCTGAAGAGCGCATCAGGCGCGAAGGGATCCGCGGGATGTTCCCGTTGAACCTTAAGGTAAGCTTCAGCAGCATCGGAGAACTTGCTCAGCTGCTCGAGACACTGGGCAACCCCCATCTGGGCCGAGACCGTGAAGGTCTCGCGCCGCTTCTTCAGGTCGAGATAGCTCTCAAAAAACACAAGGGCGCTGTCATAGCGGCCTGTGGCGAAGTTGGCATCACCGGATAGAAAGGTCGCATCGGAATGGCCCCAAGTACCCCTGAACCTCTCTAGGATATTCTGGTATCCCTCAAGAGCGCTGGAGTAATTGCCCTGCTGGAGGTCCAGGTTCGCGCGGGCCAGGAGCCCCTGAGCCTCAAGCTCGGCAGCGGCGCGTTCGCGCCTGGCTATGGTAATCACCAAAAGAATAACGAGAACGCCGATCGCTATTCCGGTCAGTTTCCGGGAGTTCTGGCGGGCATAGTTGGTCGCCGCCAAGAAGAAATCGGCGATTTTGTCTTCCTTTATGTCCTTTCTGGTAAGCCTCTTCTGTTGCTTCGGCACTGCTTCAACCTCCAGTTTGGCTCTAAACTATCAGATGCGCCTGCATGTGGCAAGAGATTTTTGAGCTTGACAAGCGACCAGCCCGAAGAGCTAGAATCCTCCGAGTATAACGGCCCTGCCCAGCGTTATCTCATCTTGTGTGAGGTGCCTTATGCCCGAGCTCGAGGCATTCTCAGGTCCTCACCTGCAGCACCACGGATATGCCCTCCATGCGCGCATACGCGCGGTCGCTGTCGCGGTCACCGTCTTTCTGGTGGTCCTCGCGGCCCTGATGGCAAGGCGGCTGCCCAACGAGCCCTATAGCGGGATAATCCTCAAGAACTTATCGATCGCCAGGGTCTCCAGGGGCTCCCCCGGGGAACTTGCCGGTTTCAAGAAGGGCGACCAGATCACAAGCGTCAATGGCATCTCGTGTTCGAGCCTGCCTAACGTTTCCGAATGCCTCTCGCAGATGCACCCCGGGGACACCGTTCTCTATGAGGTCCGGCGCGCCGCTAGTGTGCTCGCGCTCCCTATCACCTTCGCCCGTCCCCCCCTCGCCGAGACGCTGCGCAAGGCGCTACTGATGTTGGTCGGCCTGAGTTTCGTGGCCATAGGGCTCTTGGTCTACTTCAAGCGGGTCGACAAGATCTCGCTCGTCTTCTATCTGATGTGCCTGGCTTTCGGCCTGGTGCTACTCAACATAGTCAGCTTCGAGATGTTCATGGCAAGGCACGCCTACCAGGCCGCCTTCTATGACTTAGCAGTGCTTGCCCTACCCGCGCTCTTCCTTCACTTCTTCCTGGTCTTTCCTGAGCGTAGCCCGATCCTGACCCGTAGGCCCAGACTCGAATACGTGCTCTATCTTCCAGCCGCCGCCTTCTTTGGCGTCACCGAGTTTCTCAACACCATGATCTTCACCTATGGCAAGTCCTATGCGCGGGCGATAGGGATCTTCGAGACGGTGACCGCCGTCTATTTCATGAGTTACGTCATCCTGGGACTAGCCCAATTCATGAGCTCGTACAGGCGCGCTGCCGGCACGGCCACGCGGAGGAAGCTGAGGCTGGTGGTTTGGGGCACCGTCGCGGGGACCCTGCCCATCATCGCGGTCAGGCTGCTGGTCAGCATCGATCCATCCCTGGAGATCCCCGGCGATCGCTTCGTCTTCCTGCCCCTCCTGCTGGTGCCCTTGGCTTTCGGTCACGCCATAGTGCGGTACGGCTTGATGGATTTGGAGATCGTTGTCAAACGGAGCCTGGTTTACACCGTATTGACGGCGGTCCTGGCCGCCATCTATTTCGCGGTGGTCTATGGCATGGGACGAATGGCCTCAAGGTTTATCGGCAGGGCTGATCTGGTCTTCTCGGTCGTGTCCATATTCGTCATATCCCTGCTGATATCTCCGCTTCGAAAGCGGATAGGTGCCAGTGTTGACAAGATGTTCTTCCGTGACGAGTACAACTACAGGCGGGTCCTCAAACAGATAAGCCACTCGCTCGCCGGCATCGTCGATCTGGACAACTTGCTGAGCTACCTGGCGGTCAGGATCGCTGAAGTGCTCCACTCGAGCTCCATTGTGGTCTCGATGCTCGACGAAAGGATCGACCGGTACACACCCAGGTATAGCTTGGGGACAGCCGTTCGCGACCTCAGTGACTTCCCTAAGAACGGAGGCCTGGCCAAGTTGCTTCGTGCCCAGGGGCAGACCCTCAATGTTGAGAGGACCATCGCTTCCAGCCGGCCCCTGCCCCTGCCGCCGGGCGAGGTGCGAGCGCTGGCTGCTACCGATTCATCGTTGGTGGTGCCATTCATGTTCAAGGGAAGCCTCCTGGGCTTCTTGTCGATCGGCAGAAGGCGTGCGGGCGGATTCTACGCAACCACTGACGTGGAATTGCTCGAGATCCTCTGCGACCAGGCCTCGGTCGCAATCGAGAACGCGAGGCTCTATGTCGAGACCATCGAGAAGCAGAGGATGGAAAAGGAACTGGAGATCGCCAGCGAGATCCAGCGCAGGCTCCTCCCCAAAGCGTTCCCTGAAATACGTGGCCTTAAGACCTACGGCCTGAACATTCCGAGCAAGCACGTGGGCGGTGACTATTACGATGTGATTCCTCTCGGCTCGGACAAGGTCGCTGTGATCATAGCAGACGTATCCGGCAAGGGAGTTCCCGCGGCGCTACTGATGGCATCGCTCCAGTCCAGCCTGAGGGCCGAGGCAGATGCGGACCGGCGTCCGTCGGAGGTGATCTCCACGCTGAACCAGACGATTTACGAGCACACTTCGGGTGAGACTTTCGTCACCATCTTCTACGGCATCATCGATTTCAGCCGCGAGACCCTCACCTACTGCAGTGCCGGCCAGACACCTCCCTTTGTCATGCACAGGGACCTCTCTGTGGAGCGGCTCGACAAGACCGATATAGTGTTGGGCATAGAGAGCAGATCCACTTTTAGCGATAACCAACTGGGGCTCAAAGTAGGAGACCTGCTATTCCTTTACACCGACGGGGTCTCCGAGGAACTGAACGACCAGGATGATCCCTACGGCGAAGAACGGCTGGTGCGCGATCTGCGGGCCGCCTACGACCTGGAACTCCAAGCCCTGGTCGAGAGGGTTCACGACGCCGTTATTCGCCACACCTGCGGCAAGCCTCAAGACGATCTCACCGCTCTGGCCATCAGAATCGAAACTTTCCCCTCCCTCCAAAAAAGTTCTAATCTCCCCCTCTTCTAGCGCCGAACGACTAGACGGGCGAACCAGAAGGTTAACCCAACGCCTTTCGAAG
>DATKKY010000152.1:0-5505 GCA_035542695.1 bacterium
ACTATGGTCACGCCGGGATTGGCGAGGCTCTCTCCCTCCACTATGTGGTCAAGGCACCGAGCGTTGGCTGCGAGGTACTCCCGGATCGCGCGCAGGATCACACCACCCCTACCCGATGATCCGTACCCATGGACCACCTGGATCGGATCACGCCTTCCACTGCGTACATAGGCATTGTAATCGCGAATGAACCTGCGGAGCGCTTCACGCGCCGGCAAACCGTGAAGATCAATCTGCTTGTCGCTCATGGCAGTCTCTAGCTGGCCCCCGCCGGTGAAGCGGAGGTCCCGCGTCGCGTTCTGAGGGCTGCCGGCCGCTATTTCGACCCAGTCTTCTTAGCCTTCGGTCTAAGTGCGTCCAGGACTGCAGCCGAAACCCAGTAGATGTCGCTCTTGCCACGTTCCCCTGAAGTGAAGAAAAGGAACTTCCCATCCGATGACACAAACGGCAGTGCTGCTTCCATCCCGAGATCGATCGGCCCCGGCTCTCCCCAGCTCCCATCAGCCTTTCTGAAGGATACTAGCAGGATATTCCTGATCTTGTCCGAAGGCCTCACCTCAGTGAATACCAGATAGCTCTCGTCAGGCGCGATGAACGGATACATCCTTTGGGCATCCCCACCGATCGGCGGCCCCATCCTCTCGAGTGTGCGGTACTGCCCCCCGATTCTGTGCGATACAGCAATGCATTGCTTGCCCGGCCCGCCTGAAATGTCCGTCGTGTATATGGTTCCACTGGCAGCGACTGAGACAGCCATTGCCTTCCCGGGATTGAGTGGGGCACCCGGGTCCTTCGCCGTCCCCCATACGTCGCCCACTCGCTCGACCGACAAGATATTCATCGCCGGCCCGGTCTGACCCGGCATGGATCTCCCCGAGGAGAAATATAGCCTCTTGTTGTCAGGGGTCACGGTTGGTTCGAACGAGAACTGGTTCTCGACAAATGGAGCGACCTCCGGCTTCGTCCACACGCTGTCCCGGAGTCTGGTCACCATCACTACGATCTGATTTAGGCCCGAATCTCGGCGCGCGAAATAGAACTCCCTCCCGTCCGGCGTGAATGAGCACGAGAACTCGTGCGCAGCTGTGGACACAATACCGGGAGCAAATACCTCCGGCGTGTTTCCCGGCGGCTTCTGTCCAAGGTAGGGACCTTTGAGCACCGGGAAGCTCGGAGTATCAGCTTGAGCACCTACTGCCGTGACCTGCAACAGAACTGCTGCCACAAACAACAGCCTTTTCATGAGCGCCACCTATCTGTCGTCGCTGCCGATGTACAGGCCATTCAGGTCGGAAGGTCGCGCAAGCCGACCCGTAGGCCTGGGCCCCGATTGTAATCACAGAAACGCGGGATGCACAGAGGAAAAGCGAGCGCTTCCCGCTCAGGACAGGCGGAGCACACCGAGGCCGTCAGTTAGCGCGGGCACTCGGTGCGAACCCGAAGGAACTACCTGAGGAGGACAATCTTCTTGGTGATGGCCTTAGCTCCCGTCTCGACATGTAAGAAATAGACACCGGGCACCTTCGGAACACCCCCTTTGCCGACTTCACCAATGACGAGAGTCTGGCCTTTCTCCAGTTTGCCCTCATAGACGGTGTTGACCAGTCTGCCAGTGGCATCATAGAGCTTGACTGAACAGGGGGCCCCCTCTGCCACGGAGGTGAGCTCATTCACTTCGAGCATGAGGGTCCCGGCATCTGATAGCAGCATTGGCTGAGGGTAAACAACGAGACTGTCCTCCCCAGTAGTAGGGGTATTGGAGGCATGCTTGTTGGCGTCATCAAGCCGTCTGCCATCCTTGCTGAAATCCACGATCTTCCTCACGTACACCGTGTCTTCATCGGTCGCGGTCTTGCCCGGCCCTCCGACTCGAACCCGGAGGCGGTAAGTGGCCAGGTCAAGCGTGGACCTCGCGCTGAGCCCGGCGTATAGGGTGTCGGTCCGCCCGATCCCAATGACGTGCTCTTGAGTAGGCCCTGCAATCAAGAGGGTCCCGTCGCGGCTAAGGAGATCGACCCAGATATAGGCCATGGCGGCCTTGGGGTTCGGATTGCTCACCACGACCTGGAGTCCTACGCCGCGCTGCCGTTGGCTGAACTCGCGGTCCAGGGTCTCCCGCCTTATGGTGCAGTCCACCGGCCCGGGGAGGCTCTTGACTTTGATGGCCCCGTCTTGCGGCCAGAGGTAGGTACCGTCCGCGAAGAGGATCCACTTGGATGAGGGGTTACACCAGACATCGGCGTTGGTGAACTGCCTCCGCCAGATGGTGCAGGTCGAGTTGTCCAGATAGTTGACAATAGTATCAAGGAAAGCCTCGCCGGTCGGAACGCCTACGTCGAGGTCGTAGTAGTCCATCCACCACAGGGCACCACCCGATCCGCAATCGAGATAATAGTAACCGTCGCCAAGGAGCGCGCTGGTCAGGGTGAAGCGCATGAATTGCTCGAAGGCTTGCGTGCGGGGTGGTGCCAGACGGTCGTTGTCGCCGGCCGGCCAATAGCACGTCATCATGCTGGCGTTGATTGGATTGTGAAGAAAATCTTTGCAGCAATTGATGTACCCGTAGGACGCAAACATGTTCTCCTGCCAGCCGCCGTGCATGTGCGGGAAGTTCTCGCGGATGCCGCCGTTGGCCAGCTGGAAGAAGGTGTTGTTGCCGTTGGGCAGGATGATGCAGGAAGCCCCCGCATCGTGCCTCAGAGTC
Source organism: bacterium (assembly GCA_035542695.1). Taxonomy (GTDB): domain Bacteria; phylum Arandabacterota; class Arandabacteria; order Arandabacterales; family Arandabacteraceae; genus DATKKY01. The sequence goes on from DATKKY010000152.1 coordinate 2,705, forward strand.
GTAAGGAAGAGCTCAGCGCCGCGCCGCCACCACACGTAGAGGCTGTCGATATTGTCGGCGATTCCATCGCGGTTGCAGTCCACGGCTGCCGGGGGATGACTGAAGAAGGTCGGGCAGCTATTGAGCCATCTGATGTCCTCATCCACGCCATCGAGGATGGTGCCGTTCCAGTAACCACGCGCCATCACCTGGCTGGCAATGTAATGGCCCAACCACTCGGCAAGAATCTGGCCTGATCCGTCGGGATGGCACTTGGTGGTGAGATTGAGGTACCAGAGGTTGCCTGCCTGGCCTATACGTTCACCGTGGTTGTCATAGAGCCACCAGTCTTCCTGGGCGAGCTTGTTGGCAAAACCGACAACTGTGGGGCTATTGTGATCGTACACATCCCAGATGTAAGCCGACGGGAAGTACGCAATTGTCTTAACTTCGGGATTGAGGGACCGTATCGTGGTTATCAGCTGAGGCAGGTAGTCCTGGACATCGACAGTGAAACCTACGATATCCCACTTGCTGAAGGTCGCGGCGTACTCCATCCGGGGGGTGGACTCGAAAAGATTTCCCACCCGCGGGTAAGAATGTGCCGCCTGGCACGCCGCCGGCCCCAAGCAAACGAGAGTGACCACCACCGCTGGCAGCAATGCCGCGAGGAGGCCAAGAGCTAGCCCGGAACCGGGGCGGCTGGTAGTGCGCATACTCGTATGCACCCAGCCGCTCGCCCGCCGGGCACGTAGTCTCACGCTCCCCAGCAGTTGGACGCGCGAAGACCGGCTTTCTTCGGCCCTCCGCGGCCTCGATTCGCGCCCCGGCCACGCCGTTCGGACCGGGGCCTTCGTGGCAACTGATCTATCGTGGGAGCGCATTTGAGTAATCACCGGTAGGGATTATTAGCAACAGATGTGCCATCAGGCCGCGCCGAGGGTGTACGCATCCCCAAACAACTATTGAGGATAGGGTATGCTGGGCGTCGAGGTACCCGGAGCCCGGCAAGATGTTGCGATGTGCATTAGACTGGTGGGAAGTTCCGTGCAGAATCGAGAAGGACCTAGAAGGCCGAAGCGCTGCCGCCAAGCAGCGCTAATCAGTACTTGCCGTGCTGGCGAACCAGCTCCAGCACCCGCTTGTACCTGGCCAGACTGACCTTGGGGGGCACCGAGTGATCCGAATGATAGATGTAGCCCCCACCCTGTTTGCCCTGCCCCACTTTGAGCGCTATCTCGGCTTCGGCCTCGCGCTCGCCCCGGGCGATCGCCTCGAAGTCAATGTTGCCCATGAAGACCAGCCGATCGCCATAAAGCCGTTTCATCTCGAAAAGGTCCATGCCCGCTTTGGCCTCAAGCGGCTGCAGGCAGCGTATGCCGGTCTCAATCAACAGGTCCATCACTCGCCTCAAGTCGCCGTCGCTGTGATAGACGACCGGAAGGCCGCGCTGGGTGAAGAAGCCGACCAGACGCTTGTGGCAGGGCTGGAGGAAGCGCACGTACATCGCCGGCGAAAAGAAAGTCCCGCGCGAATAGGCTATATCGCCCCAGATCCAGCCACCATCGACTTCATAGCCCTGGCCGAGGAGATCCTCGAGTACAGCCAAGTTCATCTCCGTGATGGTCTTGAAGACGTCCTCCACCAGGCAAGGGTCGTTTCCCATGGCCTCCATAAGGCAGGTGGGGCCGAGCTTCGACCAGGAGGCTTCGATGGGATCGTGGATGGTGGCGACCACGTACCGCCCGGTCTGCCGATAGGAGGCATAGCGCTCAGGCAAGTCAGCCGGCAGCCTGCCTTCGATCGACTCGAGCCGGGGCTTCAGCGCCTCCCAGTCTGCCCTGCTCCCGACCCGGAAGGACTCGAGCCCGGGAGTTGAGGTCTTGCCCTTGATGTACTTGAGGACGGCGCCATCCCTGGTCTGCTTGGAAACGTAGCGCTCGTCCTCTCCGAGGATGCGTTCCTCAAGCAGAAACGACGGGTCGATCGAGATCTGCCTGATCTCCATGTCGAAGTACTCCCAGAGCCGGTCGCGATCCGCTCGGACCTCGGCGGGAAGTCCTTCGGCCTCCCACCTGTCGAGAGCCTCATCCCAGTAACCGTCGTGCATGGGCACCCGATCCGGCAGCTTGCCCGCCATCACTAGGCTTATGCGCTCTCTTGAGGTCACGGCGTAGGAGTCTCGGGGGGCACTCGAGGCGGCGTTCCGGCGGGGTCCACTGGCATTGAATCTCCCGATAAATCTCCCGGTGACGCGGCCGGCGCACCTTCTTTCCAGAGCACCCGCACCGCCAGTGCGAATACCGCAAGCGAAACCACCACCAACCAGGCGGGCGCGGGTTTGTCCTCCCGTATCCAGGCAAGCATCGCCAGCTCCCCTCGCCGCTCGGTCACGAACGTAACCACGACCGAGACTGTGTTGATGGTGAAGTGGGCCACCATGGGCATCACCAGCGACTGGGTGCGCCAGTAAAGGAATCCCAGAAAGATACCCAGAACGAGCGCGGGAGGCATGCGCCAGATGGTGTGAAGCAACGCAAACACGGCCGAGGCCACCACAATGCTCGCCCAAGGACTCAGCCTTGACATGATGCTCCGCTGGAGAATCCCGCGAAAGACGAATTCCTCGCTTACGGCGGCACCGAAAGCCGCGATAGCCAGCACATATATGAGCTCGGGATAGGTCTTAGCCGTGATCAGCCGCATCAAGGCATCGGTGACCGCCTGCGGGATCTTGAGATAAGTGAGCGTAAGGGCTTCGAGGCTCATCACAGGCGCGACGATCGTCAGGCTTCCAAGAACCGTGAACCCCAGGAGTCTTA
>DATKKY010000153.1:0-16474 GCA_035542695.1 bacterium
GGCATCATCCAAATCGTTCTCATCTAGCTTGAAAGACAGGCGGCAACATTCCGATATCTTGGCTGTCTCCCCCCGGTCGAAAACGAAGTAGGTGTTGCCTTTCTCGGCAGCCACGTCGCTTATGTGGAGCAGGAAGTCCTGATGCCCGGGCGTTCTGAAGAACTTGTCGGTAATATGCACCAGAGGCTTCGGGAAGAAGAAGGGCCGGCCGGTTCCGTCGCCTTCCATGAAGACGTCGAAAAGGGCCCACGCCATTTTCTGCGCTTCCGGCTGATAGAAGCTGTACGGCTTCCCAGTCGGTATCGCCCCGGGACCCAGCGCCTCCACATTCTCGAAGTGGGTGGGAACTTCCCAGTAGATGTTGATGTCGCTGAAGATCGCCTGTCCCCCGCGCGCGACGCTCTGCTGGGAGTATTCGAACACCAGCATCTGGGCCATCTGCTTCATCTCGCGTTCGCTCAATCCTACTAAGAAAGGCGAGAAGAAGATGTTGACGGCGTCCCACCCAATCGCGCCCGCAAAGTGACCTTGCAGCGCGGCCGAGAACTTGACCATGTGGGCCAGCAGCGTCTCGGGGTACTTGGCCGGCTTGGCGATCGACAGGGCATTGGGAAGGTTCAGGCCGAACTTCTTGACGTATTCCAACGACTGGCCCGAACAATAGGGCCTATTTATGAATCCCAAGTCGTGCAGATGGATGTCGCCACGGGCGTGGGCATCCGCGACATCTTGAGAGAACACCCTCAAAAGCGCATACTGTTTGTTGATCGCTTCGGCCAAGGTCATGTTGGTCGCTTCGGGGTTGTGCGGTATGTTGGCGTTCTCCCGGTTCGGCCAGGTGATGATCTTCTCAGCGTCGAAGAGGGGCACCCCGAGCCGCGCGTGCCGTTTCCGCGCGTCCTCAAGCCCATGCTCTATCAGCTTGGCATTCACCAACTCTCGAATCAGGGACACGGTTATCACATTGACCTTTGAACCCAGCACGATCTCTTCCACTTCGTCGCTGATGGTCCGAGCCGTGCTGTCGGGCACGCCAGCCTCGCGGACCATTGCATTGACTATCCTCTGCTTGTCCCAGTGGGCCAAGTCGTCATCGGAGGTCCTGACGAAGAGGGCGATCTCGGTAGGGTCCACATCGAAGGCCCGGTCTTTGAGCTCGGCGTCAACCTGGGGTTGGGTCTTGGTCTCGCCACGCCGCTTCGCACGTTCGTGCCGATACAAGATGAAGGCCTTGGCGGTTCGCGCATGCCCGCGTTCTATCAGGATTTTCTCGATGGCGTCCTGAATCTCCTCCACTCCCGGCAACTTGGAACCGCGACTCGCGAATAGATAGAGGATCACCTCATCGGCAAGCTTCTCCGCCATCTGACGATCTTCGCCCCCGACCGACTGAGCAGCTTTGAAGATGGCATCGACAATCTTGTCCCGCTCAAACTTCAGGATCTGCCCATCGCGCTTCTTGACCAGATGAAATAGCTGGCAAGCTAGCTTCTTGTGGAGACTCGAAATCTGCTGGTCGTCGTAAACGAACCGGTCAGTGCCTGCTTCAGCCAAGTCGGGCTTGATCGGTCCCATCCATGAACCTCCTTGTCACGGCTTGATGGGTTTCTCCATCCGAGCTTCTTTGATCAGGGTCCTCAGCTCTTGCATGAACTCAGTGATATCCTCAAAGCGTCGGTAAACCGAGGCGAACCTCACATAGGCGACTTCATCGATCGCCCGCAAGTGTTTCATCACGCGCTCACCTATTTCACTCGAGGGGATTTCGCTTCGGAACTCATTCTGGATTTCGGAAACAATAATGTCGGTCACTTCCTCCAGCTGCTGCCGGGAAACCGGCCGCTTCTCGCAGGCCTTGAGCATGCCCTCGAGCACCTTGCGGCGCTCGAAATCCTCTCGTCTGCCATCCTTTTTGATCACGGCCAGCTGGGCAGGCTCGATATACTCATAAGTGGTGTACCGGTGCCCGCATTTCAGGCATTCCCGCCTCCGCCGGGTCACCATACCTTCCTTGGTCGACCGGGAGTCAATCACCTTGTCTTCTTCGTACGCACAAGCCGGGCATCGCACCGTGGACACTCCAATATGTTGGGTCCGCGCAGAAGGTATACCCAAGATATTGGGTTGTCAAGTGCTTTGTAGGGTGCTTGAAGGCGGGCTAACTTTGACCTAGGGGAGGGCAGTTGCCGTGGCAACAATATCTCAATTTTGCTCGAAATTGCTTCATGCTATGACCAAAAGGTCGATTCCTGCCTCTTGGAGCATACCGTGGGACAAGCGATCGGGATACGTTTCAGCGACCACCAGGCGTCTGACCCCGGCGTTGATCAGAAGCTTGGTGCAAAGCACGCAGGGAAAGTGAGTGCAGTAGAGGGTTGAATCCTTGATGCTGACCCCAAAGGCCGCCGCTTGAACGATCGCGTTCTGCTCGGCATGGATTCCCCGGCACAGCTCGTGGCGCTCTCCCGGTGGGATCTCCTCGCGCTGGCGGATACACCCCACTTCCGCGCAGTGAGCAAACCCCTGCGGAGCGCCATTGTATCCCGTCGAGAGCAGCCGCTTGTCCTTGACGACCACTGCGCCGACATGCCGCCTCAGGCAGGTCGAACGGCTCGAGACCAGGCGAGCGATCGATATGAAGTATTCGTCCCAACTGGGGCGGCTAAGCTTGGCTTGCCGCTTCGTAGTCGATGATCTTCTTGAGCCTTTTCTCATGTCTTCCACCCTCGAAGGGGGTCTCAAGCCACCGGTCCAAGGCCGCGAGAGCTGTCTCAGGACCTACAAACTTCTGCCCGAAGACCAGCACATTGGCATCCACATGGGCCCGGCTCTGCACCGCAACGTCAACATTGTATGCGACCGCGGCCCGAACCCCTTTCACTTTGTTAGCAGCGATACTGATCCCGATTCCCGTCGAGCACACCAACACTCCGTAGTCGCACGCCCCGCGCGCGACCGCCTTCGCAACTTCAAACCCATAGTCAGGATAGTCAACCGAGTCGCGAGTCATAGTGCCGAAATCCATGACTTCGATGCCCCGCTTTTCAAGATGGCGCCTGATCTCGGTCTTGAGATCAAACCCGGCGTGATCGCTTCCGACACCTATTCTCATCTATGGGCCCTCCTCTCCCTCAGGCGGCGGCTGAGGCGTGGTAGCAGCCTCTTGATCTCGCTTGCCAGCCGGCGCGCGCAGTCGCTATAGACTCGATCGGAACCGCCGAGGGGGTCCTCGATGCCGCCGCGATCCGAGCCGCTGAATTCCGAGAGCACAAAGGTCTTTTCCTCGGCGCCAGGCCATTGGGCAATTATGCGCTCTCGCTGACTTGGCGTCATGGTAAGCACCAGATCGGCACTGCTCACTCGATCGTCGGCGAGCCGCCGGGCACCGCGCCGCGCCATGGTGAGCCCCAAGAGCTTGACCGCCCGGACAGCCTCGCGCGACACCTTGTCCCCAGGGATCACGTCCAGCCCAGCCGACACCACCCGAACGCCCGCAAACTCCGCGGCGCGGCGCCCGGCGGCCAGCTCAGCCTTCAAGATAGCTTCTGCCATGGGACTCCGACAGGTGTTGCCCGAGCAGACGAAGAGAACTGAGAAGGTGGGCTTCAAGCTCAAGCCTCTCTCACGACCAGCCGGCCCGGGCGAAGCACCTCGAGACCCCGGCTCCCAATCGCGACGATGGTCGAGGGAGTTGTGCTGTCGGTCGAGCCTCCATCCAGCACCAGATCAACCCGGTCGCCGAAGTCCCTCACGACCGCGCGAGCTGAGGTCGCAGGCTCCTTGCCTCTCAAGTTGGCACTCGGCGCAACCAGTGGCACGCCGCAAGCCCGCAAGATCGACTGGGTCAGCGTATCATCGGGAATCCTGATTGCTATGGTCCTCCCGGGCCCGGCAACGTACGCTGGCACAGCCCGTGAGGCCTGGAAGACTATGCTGAGCGGGCCGGGCCAGTAGGTATCCATCAACCTCCGGTGGCCCGCCTTGACCACGGCCAGTTCGCGAACCCAATCCAGGTCTGCGGCGATCACCAGAAAGGGCTGGCCGCTCTTTCTGGACTTGAGGCGCTTGAGGCGCGCCACCGCCTGCTTGCAGTGTATGCTCGCAGCCAGCCCGTAGGTGGTGTCCGTGGGGAACGCAATTATGCCGCCGTCGGTTACCACTCGGGCCGCTCGGGAGATCGTCTCCCACTCCGGAAGGTCGCGCGATATCTTGATGATGCTAGGTCTTGCCGCCATCGGTTTCCCGACACCTGCCCCTCTGGGGTACCGCCGAGCCGGAGGCCGCCTTTCAGGCTTCAAGCTCGGGCGAGCCCACCATTTGAATATACATCCGAGGCGAGTCCGACTGCAATCCGGTCAGCGGGCCAAGGCTCGCTTGTAGCTCCTCAACCTGGCTGCCAGCCGAGCATCTGCCAGCGCCAGAATCTGCGCAGCAAGAATAGCGGCATTGGCTGCCCCAGCTTCCCCGATCGCCATCGTGGCCACGGGCACGCCGGTAGGCATCTGCACAATCGAATGCAATGAGTCCAGTCCGCCGAGCGCCGAACGGGGAAGCGGCACGCCAATCACGGGCAAGATGGTCTCCGAGGCGATCACTCCGGGCAAGTGCGCTGCCATCCCGGCCCCAGCTATGATCACCTTTATCCCCCGCTCCTTGGCCTTAGCCGCGAACTGGCGGGTCTTGGCGGGGCTCCTGTGCGCCGACATCACCAAGACCTCGTGGCTCACGCCAAAGTGGTCCAGCATCCGGGCTGCCTCGCCCATCACGGCCATATCGGACTTGCTGCCCATCACCACTGCAACCTCAGGTTTGCTCACCTTGCGATAACCCCCGTATTGTGAAGCCTCCTCAGACCCTTCAGGGCGATGTCGGTGCGGAAGTGCATCCCGGCAAACCTGACCCGCCGAGTTGCTTCGTAGGCTGTGCGCCTGGCCTGCCTCAGGGTGTCTCCGACACCCGTCACGCCGACCACTCGCCCACCCGAAGTGACAAGCGTGCCGTCGGCTTCGCGCCTGGTCCCAGCATGGAACAGGATCACGCCACCGCGGACCGCGACCTCCGCCAGCCCCGTGATAGGCACCCCTTTCTTATATGGACCCGGGTACCCTCCGGACGCTGCCACCACGCAGACTGCCCAATTGGACGGATTGATCGAGTAAGTCCTCTTGAGCTTGGCGGCGGCCGCGTCTGCCATCAGCTCGCCGATGGGAGCATCAATCGCTGGCAGGACAGCTTGAGTCTCAGGGTCACCGAAGCGAACATTGAACTCGATCACGTGCACGCCGGTCTCATTAAGCATCAGCCCAGCATAAAGGACGCCCCGGTAAGGCAGCCCCTCCTTGTCCAATCCCCTGAGCATGCGCTTCAGGACAGCCTCTTTGATCTGCCGGAGTGCGGCATCGTCCACCACTGGCGCCGGCGAATACGCACCCATCCCGCCGGTGTTGGGACCACGGTCTCGGTCAAACACCCGCTTGTGATCCTGCGATGATGGCAGCAGCACATAATGCCGGCCGTCAGTAATCGCCAGGATCGAGGCCTCCTCACCAACAAGTCTCTCTTCGACGAGGACTACCTCGCCGGCTTTGCCGAAGACTCGCTCTTCCATCATGGCTTCGACTGCCCGGTGCGCGTCGGCCCGGTCCTTGGCGACCACCGCCCCTTTGCCCGCAGCAAGCCCATCGGCCTTGACCACCAGCCGTCGGGAGGCACGCTCGATGTATGCGTGGGCGCGGTCCGCCGAAGTGAAGACCTCATAGCGAGCAGTGGGGACTCCATATTTGGACATCAGATCCTTGGCGAAAACCTTGCTGCTTTCCAGCCGGGCGGATGCCGCCACGGGGCCGAAGACCAAGTGCTTCTCACCCGCCAGCCGGTCCGCAAGCCCCAAGGCGAGCGGCTCTTCGGGGCCGATGACGACAAGATCTGGCTGCTCCCGGGCCGCGAACGCGGAGACGCCATCAAGATCGGTCGCCGCAACATCAAGGTTGGTACCCAACTCCTGAGTCCCGCCATTGCCGGGCAGGAAGAAGAGCCGGTGATTGGGATCTTCCTGGGCCAGTTTCCAGCCCAGGGCATGCTCCCTCCCACCCGAACCGACGATCGCTAGCTTCATCTCGCGTCTCCCGCCATCTTCAAGGTCACCGCAAAGTTACGACCCGTCTCACTCCACTAAGCCGGGACGATTTCGCGAAGCCATCTATGTCTTCCAAGATCACTCCCCTCGTGGATGAGGCATGAACCATCTCGCGGTCCGACACCGCAATCCCGACGTGATCGGGCTTGCGTCCTCCAAAGAACACCAGGTCGCCAGTGATTACGTCCCCCCTCTCGACCGGGATACCAGACTCGAAAAGCTCCACCACCGTCCTCGGCAAGCTGACCCCGAGCGGGCTATACACCGCTTTGACCAGACCCGAGCAGTCCAACCCATCGAAGGAGTCACCACCTGACTTGTAGGCTACGCCGTGATACATGCTGATCTCGTTTAAGAGGTCCTCTCTCCCGACGGTGGGAAGGCTGGTGGTAGCAGGAGTTGGCCGGGAAGTGAAGACCGGCGACGGCCTGATGCCGCTGCAACCCGCCGCGATGGTGATAACCGCAGCCAGAGCAACAGCGATCCTCCACCCGTAAACGAAGCCGGCAATCACCCTTCGCCTCCCCATAAGTCATGCCTCAACAAACGGAACTATGCCCCAGGCGATCGGGAGCACGTAGGTAAGGGGGCTCGGACCGAGGTTCGCCCGGGCAGCCTCCACAGCCTCCTCCAGAGTAGCGGCGAAGGCGATCCCCATGCTTTCGACGGTGGCGCGTTCAAGCCGCGTCACCATGAAGACCCTGATGCGCTCCAGCTTCTTCATCAAGGCAAGCGCCGTCTGGGCATTCAGCTGGTATTGCGCCCGCAACCTGCGCGAGACCGCCCGGGCACCTCCCATACTGAACCAGGGCAAGAAAGTCTCGGAGCCTACGCCGGCTGAGCATTCAGCCGCTATCACCAGCGCTCCACCATCTCTCACCGCCTCGGCGGCGTGATCGATCGACTTGTGGGTCTGGATGAAGTCAACGTCCATAGGATGTCCGCCGGCTCCGGCGATCGCAAGGTCACAACGTTCGCCCACGGGGACCTCCAAGAGCTGCTTGGCCAGCCTGGTCGCTTCCAGGTGAGAACGAACCGGCTCCCCGCAAGTGATTTCTCGGATGTCGCCCCATCCGTCAAGCACCGCATTGACCATGAAAACATTGCGGAGATAGGCAGCGCCCTCGAGCATGTCTTCGTGGACCGGGTTGCCCTCCAGGTTACCGGTAGCGCACATCGGGTTAAGCGTCCCGTCCTCGGCCAGCGTCAGCTTGTGGTTGGCCACGATCGTCTGAACGTGGCAGGCCCCTGGCATGATCATCTTCCGGCCGCCGGTCATGCCCGCGAAATAGTGGAAGGCCACACTTCCGACAACGACGTTGAGGTCAGCCTCGAGCAGGAGGTTATTGAGCATTACGGGTGTGCCCCTGCGGGTGATCCCGACCAGCCTGAAGTCGGGGGCTCGCCGGGCGTAATTCTGATGGATAGCTATTTCTCGCGGTACGCCTTCACCCGCGAGCTCGCGAAGCTGGTCCTCGGAGGAGCCGGCGTGGGCGCCTGAGGCCACGAAGATGGTGATGGTGTGAAGGTCAACGCCGCTTGCCCGGAGCCGCGCAACTAGATCGGGTAGGACATGTCGGGCTACCTGGGGCCGGGTCCCGTCGGGAATAGATATCACCACCCGGCGCTTGCCCGGAGCAAGATCGGCAAGGGCGGGCGAGGCGACGGGCTTCTCCAGAGCGCGGGCCAGGAGACCGACCGGATCAGGCGGCCGCTCACTCCCCGGCGGGGCAACCACCTTGACGCGAAATGCCTGATCGAGCCGGGCGGAGATCTCGCCCCGTCCGTATCTTAGCCTCGCGACATGCCCGTCTGGTGCTGGCTCGCCTGACCTCACGGCCCCGAGTCTAAGCAGGGCTCGCCCGCGAAGTCAAGCGAAACGTCCCCGCAGCGCCGCGCCTCAGGAGAGCCCGGCCAGCGGCGCCTCGCGTGGCCTCAACGGTGGAATGCCCAACCGTTTCATCTTGGCAACCAACGCCGGTCGGCTGATGTCCCCCAGCAACTTGGCCGCGCGCGTCTTGTTCCAGTTCGAGGCAGCGAGTGCCGCCAGAATCCTTGAGCGCTCGACGGCCCGGACTTCATCGCGGAGACTCGGGACCCCCTGGCCCGGCTCCGCAAGTCCCAGCACGCACGGCGAGAGCACGTCAGACGTGACCCGAGGACGTGACCCGAGGATCACCACGGCACGCTCAATCTCATTTTCTAGCTGCCGAACATTGCCGGGCCAAGGATAAGCCATCAGGGCCGCCAGCGCTCCGCCATCCAGCTCGAGACCTGGCCTCCCGTGCGCCCGTGCCATACGGGCCAGGAAGAACCTCGCAAGCAGCGAAACATCATCCGGGCGCGTCCTCAAGGGGGGCAGCGCGAGCGACACAACATTCAGCCGGTAGAACAAATCCCGGCGGAAGCGGCCAGCTTCGATCTCTCGCTCAAGGCATTTGTTGGTGGCGCTGATGAATCTCACGTCCACCGGCCGGGCAAGGGTGTCTCCCAGTCGCCGAATCTCTCCGCATTCGATCGCGCGGAGCATCTTGGCCTGGATGGCCGGAGAGATGTCCCCGATCTCATCCAGGAAGAAAGTCCCACCACTGGCGACCTCCAGCAGGCCCCGCTTGTCGGTTCGGGCGTCCGTGAAGGCGCCAGCCTTGTGGCCGAAGAGCTCGCTCTCCAGCAGGTGCTCCGGCAAGGCAGCGCAGTTCTGGACGACCAGCTGCTTGGTGTGTCGTGGGCTCAAAGCATGCAGGGCCCGCGCTATCAATTCCTTGCCGGTGCCGGTCTCTCCCACCACCAGCACGTTGGCCCGGGTAGCTGCAATTCTCGGCAGCGTCGTGAGAATGGCCTTGAGGCGCGGATCGCTTGTCAAGAGACCGCCGAAAGCAATGGGCATCGTGGGCGGCGCGTCGCCGTTGAGGGCCTTCTCCAGGACGGCGGCGAGCCTCAGAATCTCGTAGTGCGCACCGAGGAGACCGGAAGTCCCGGCGCCGACCTTGGCAGTCTCGAGCCTTCCGTCCCAACAGACCAGGCACAAGGCCCTGGGATAGGTCCGCCCCAGACTCACACCGATTAGTGCCCTGGGGCACCGACGGGTCTTGGAGGGACCGACCACGTTCAAGAAGTTGGTCGAGACAAAAGGACCCTGATCGCACGGACCGGCGAAGCTGGCGATGCGCTCGGCTGTCTCGAAATCCACCCCACAAGCCCTGACCACTTGGACGGCGTGGTCTTCAGTCACTCTGGCAAGCACCAATCCGTCAGCACCCAACTTCAGCTTGAACAGCTGGAAGGCATCTTGGAAGCTATACACAGCCAGGGGCTCGGCAGCCGCCAGACGGCGAGAGATGGCTTGGTCGACCTTCAACCTTGTCTCCGCAACAGTCCTTGCCAGTGCGGCCGAGCCGGCTGCACGCTTCTCCGCCTCGACCAGCGCGGCCAGCGCTTTCTCGTGCTGACCTATGCCGAGGCGCACCATCGCGAGCGAGCTGAGCGCCCGAGCCCTCATGCCGATCGCTCCACAACTTGCGAAGATCGCTATGGCGTCCTCCAGCAGGCGTGCAGCACTAGGGGCAGGCGTGCCCTCTAGCTCCGCCATCAGGCAAAGCGCGAGTCCGCGCTCTAGCCTCGCGCCGGTTGCCCGAAAGATGCGTCGCGCCCGCAAGAGATGCCTGCGCCCGTCCCGCGGATCGCGAGCCAGCATGGCCAGCAGCCTGAGACACCGCCCCGCCTCATAGAGGTCGCCGGTGGACCTGGCTACCCTCAAGGCCTCGGCGGCGCATTGCCTGGCCCGGCTGGTCATGCCCAGGGTGCGGTAGACTTCACCCAAGCGCGACTTGACTTCGGCTTCGATGTCCTTGGACTCCGCTGGCAAGTTCGCCAGGCACTCTTCAAGTACCTGTTGAGCTTCGGCAGGCTCGTCCATCTCACACAGCACCTCACCGAGAGTCTCTTCAGCCAGCAGTTGGACCCGAGGTTCATCAATGTCCGCGGCTTCTGCCCGGGCCTTCCTGAGCAGGCGCTCGGCTTCCTTGAGATTGCCGCGCACTCGCTCGACGCGCGCTGTGGAGATCGAGGCAAAACAAGCAGTTCGCTTGAGTCCTAAGAGAGACGACACCCTGCTGCACTCCGCAAGGGCAGCTGCCGCAGCACTGGTCTGACCCTGCTTCAGCAGCGTGCTTGCCAGATTGAGCAGTCGCACCGCAAGGCTGGCGTCGTCATGGGTATGCCTCGCCACTTGAACCGCTCGCCTCAGGCATCGTGCAGCGTCACTGAACCTGCACAGGTTCTTGTAGACGATACCGAGGTTATTGAGCGCATTCCCGAGGGTCCCCAGATCATTGCACATTCTCGCGAACGTCGCAGCTTGCTCCAAGCATACAATCGCCTGCTTCCACCTGCAGAGTCGCGAGAGGACATGGCCAAGTACCAAGTATATGCTAGCGTCCTTCCCCCTTTCGCTGATAGACTCTTCGCGCTGGACCTCATCGCAGACGCCGGCAGCCTCACCGTACCGTCCGACCAGGCAGAGCAGCATGGCCCTTTCGGCGAGCAGGTCGCGGCGCAGCCCCGCCGTGAATGCCGAGACGAATCCATCTATGAAGGCTAGAGCGTCTCCGGACTTGCCCTGCCGCCTGAGACAAGCAGACACTTTTAGAACGATTTCGAGACGGCCGTTCTCGTCCTCCACCGGAGCCTCGGCGAGAGCAGTCCGGTAGTAAGCCAGCGCATCAGTCAGGTTGCCCACGGCAAGGCAGAGATCGCCCAACCTTACATCTTTATGCCGATCGCGAGTAGCATCCCCCTCCCTGGGACGAGTTCTTCCTTGGAAGCATGTGTCAGGTTGCCTTGGATCATGCATTTCAGTCAACCTCCCCGCAGAACTCGATAGTTACTTGTCCCAGAGAAATGTGTGTCCGCCCAGCGTGATCGAAACCTTCGCCTGGGTGGCCGGTCTCGTGCCTCGCGCCGGTGTGGCGGCAGGACCCTTGTGCTCTCCGCCGGCCCTCCGGCAGGTCCAATCCCGGTGGAAATCCGAGCCAAGCATAAGCGCGCCTCCATCTGGGACTTGCTTGGCTTGGAACTCGTCAGGATCACCCTGGCATCTGGTCGGCGGCGTGATCCGCGTGGCGTGGGCTTGGCCACTCCAGCCTATCAGGCCTGCGAGCAGAATCAGAATCGCGCATCTCCGCATCTCTTCACCCCCTTTGCTGCCTGGTCGCAACAAACAAAAAAGCGGGAACCTGCCCCTGGCCTCCATCGGGAGGCCGGAGACAGGTTCCCGCGCCGTATTAACTCGCACTCCTGGTGCGAGTGGCAATATTAAACCACATATTCACCACCCTGTCAAGCCGAATCTGGCTATGATCCGGCGTCGTCTGCACCAGGAGCCTGCCTCAGACCGCTCCCCAGGAGCATCAGGCGACGTCAAACGGATCGCCATCTGCGATTTGAATTGAGAATCGGCCTGGCTTGGTTTAGCATGGCCAGGCATGAGCTCCGAACAAGGTCCGCCGGGCGGTCTCTTCACGAGGGTTGTCCGGGGGGGCTTCTGGGTGTTTGCCTTTAGCGTCACCCAGGAGATCCTGGCTTTAACTAGGCTAGTGATCCTGGCCCGACTCTTGTCGCCGCGCGACTTCGGCCTTGGCGGTATCGCGGTACTGGTGCTGAGCACCATCGAGACTCTGTCCCAGCCGAATTTCGACTCGGCCCTGATCCAGAAGAAGGAGGACACGGCTGCCTATCTTGATTCCGCCTGGGGCGTGGGTGTCCTGAGGGGCATCGCAATCTTCGCGATCGTCTGCCTCGTTGCTCCGTACGGAGCGGCTTTCTTCAGGACACCGGGAGCGACTACCCTGATTCGCCTGATCGGGGTTTCAGCCCTTGCTCGGGGCTTAACCTCGGTTGGAGTGATTCAATTCCGCAAGGACTTGCGATTCGATCGGCAATTCATCTGGCAATTCGCAGGCCGGCTCGCTGACTTCGTGGTCGCCGTCGTCGCAGCTCTGGTGTTCCGCAACGCTCTGGCGCTGGTGCTCGCTTTCGTTGCTGCCGACGTTGCCAAGCTCGTCTCGAGCTACCTGCTTCACCCCTACCGGCCGCGCTTCGCCATTGATTGGGCCAAGGCCCGGGAGCTTTTCGGTTTCGGCAAATGGCTGCTGGGACTTGGCATCATTGCTCTGCTCTTGAGCCAGGGGGATAACGCGCTGGTCGGCAGACTGGTCGGCACGACCCTCCTGGGTTTCTATCAGCTGGCCCGCCGGGTCTCGTTCGTGCCCGCCTCCGAGATCGCCTACGTAATCTCGGCGGTCACCTTTCCGGCCTATTCCAAGATCCAGGACCAGAGACCGAAGCTCAAGGAGGCCTACCTGATGGTGTTGGAGGTGACAGCCGTGGCTGCTCTCCCCCTGGCGGGCATGATCCTGGCGCTGGCACCGGACATCACCAGCTTCTTCTTCGGCACCAAGTGGCTTCCGGCGGTGCCGGCGATGCGGGTGCTGGCAATCTGGGGAGCGCTCAGCGCGATTGCGGCAACGGCTGAGCCTGCCCTGATGGCTGTCGGCTTGCCCCGCAAACTGACCAAGTACCAGGCGCTGCAGCTAGCGTCGCTGGCGGCGGTGATTTATCCAGCGACTCTTCGCTGGAGCATAGCCGGCACGGCGGTGGCTCTGGGGGTCGCAGCCATCGCACCCTGCTATCTGGCTCTGAGGAAGGTGGTGGCCTTGACAGGATCGCGGCCCAGGACCGTCGCGGGCGTGATCGCGCTTCCGGCAGCGGCCGCTGCAGTCGCAGGCGCGGCTGCCTGGAGCCTCAGGCGGTATGGCGCAACCGCGGCTGCTGGAGCCGGCGGCGCCGCGGGATTTGCAGTCGCACTGGTGGTCTATGCTGCTGTCTACACGGGGCTGGTGTGGTGGCTGGGCCGCCGTTTTGGGCACGGAATAGGCCGCATTCTCCGGGAGGTCATCTCGACCCTGCCCGTCGGCCGAACTCGAGAGCGAGCCTGAGAGGCCTACCTCAGCGAAAGCAGCATCACCGCCGCGATCACGATCAGGACAGCACCGCCGATATCCTCAGCCACCCCGGTGTACTTGGCCAGCGTCCTGCCGCCTGCAAAGCCGACAGCACTCATCAGGATTGAAACCAGCCCGATCACGACTGCGTCAGTGACCGAAACGATGTCCAGAAGCCCAAGGGCAATGCCCGTGCCGAGCGCGTCCAGGCTGGTGCTGACGGCCAGCCCGAGGATGGTGACGATACCGACCAGCCCGAGTGTGGTGTGGGCGCCTTTGAGGCCCTTGGTTATCATCACCAGGCCAATTGCACCTACCAGCACCGGAGCGGCCAGCTTGGCGGGCGAGTGAAGCAAGCCCTCGAGCCTTTGCCCTCCAATCATGCCGGCTAGGGCCAGGCCAGCCTGAAAGAGGCCGAACGCGAACGAGGTGAAAGCAGCAAGCCACCGGCTGCAACGGGAGGCACCGATGCCTGCCGAAATCGCCAGGCAATCAATACTAAGCCCCATCGCTATGCCGATGATCTCGCCGAAGCCCACGCCCTAGTTCCCCCAACATGAAAACGTGCCGCCCTCGCACCCCGGGGATTGCGCGGCACGGCCAGGGCTGGATTCTATGGCATCTCACGCCTCGCAGTGAAGCAAAAAGAAAGCCCCTGCTCTCGACGAGAGCAGGGGCTTCTCCCCGGTTACAAGCTATCTCACGACCACAGCTTTTCGGGTCAGCTCACTCGCTCCTGCCTTGAACCTGTAGAAGTAGATGCCCGAAGGCACATCTTCACCCGCCCGATTCTTGCCATCCCAAGTGGCAATGTGGGCACCGCTCGAAGCGTCGCTGTCGAAGACACGGCAGACCAGCCGGCCGGCGGTGTCATAGACCAGGATGCTTACATGCGCGCTCTCAGCGAGCTCGAACTTGATCTGGGTCGAGGTGCCGAATGGGTTGGGCGCTGTCGAGACTGCCAAGAGCACCGGCCCCCGATCCGGAGGCTCGACCCCAGTCCGCGAAGTGCCGGCCACACATGTCTGAACCGCGCTGTCACCGAACAAGCCGTTGTACTGGTTGTCCGGCTCATACCAGCCATGCGCGTACCACTTGATGGTCTGGCCCGCAAGCGCGTAAAGCTCCCCATAGAAGGTGCCGACCGGCACAGTGCAATTGCCGCCCGGCGAGTCCTCATCCCTCAGGAAGCTGCCATGAATGGTGTAGGCGTTCGGGCTGGTCTTGGGGTCACTGCCGTCATGAGTGTAAATGAAGTCTATCTCGGCGCCAAAGCCCCTTGGCGAGATCGATCCCCGCACCAGGAGGCTTTCCGGAACGCAAGTGAGATTGCAAAGGATAGGCCCGCTGGTGATGCCAGCAACGCATGTCTGGACGTCGCTATCGTTGTAAGCGTTGTTGCTTCCCCAGGCGTGCACGTACCACTTGATGGTCTGGCCGACCTGGGCGGTCAAGTACGCCCCGAACACGCCGGAAGAGTCGGTGTCCACAATGAAGGTGCCGTGCGCGACATGGGCCGTTGGGCTGCTCTTAGGATCGCTGCCGTCCGTGGTCCAGATGAAGTTCATGCCGTCGCCGATACCCTTGGGCGCAACCTCTCCCTTGACGTAGTTGGAGTCGGGCGTACAGTGGAGATTGTAAATCCGCGCCTTCTCGCCCTGGACGAAGGTATAGAAGGTGTCGGTCTGGGCCGTGTTGTTGTGCTTGTCCTTGCCGTAGGCGTACCAGCTGACCGTCTGCCCGCTTGACGGCCCCGAAAGCACCTTGTAGAACTTGTCGTTGTTCCCGACCTTGGAGTCGAAGGTACCATTCACCATGGTCGCTGTACCGCTGGTCCTCGGGTCGGTGCCGTCGGTGGTGTACTTGAACTTCATCCAGGTGGTCACCCCGCCATCACCTTCGAAGATCTCAGCCCAGATCGTGCAGTCGGTCGGGGTGGAGCCGGCATTGCCGACCCACGCGGTGCCACCCTGCACGAACTGCTGCACCACATCGCTCCAATCCACCAGGCCGTTGGCTGCGGTCGCCTTGGCCAGCCACTTGACGGTGGCCTCATCCGCTGCCGGGATCACCGCCTTGAAGGTATCGGTGGTGTCAGCTCCCGTCCTGCACGTCTCATAGGTTCCGGCCACGAAGCTGCTGGTCGGCCCCGGTGTGCTGCCATCAGTGGTGTAGTAGAAGGACATCGCGGTGGTCCGGCCGCAATTGCCCGGCGTGATGTCGGCTCTGACCGTGCAGGTGAAGGCATCGGCCCGCTCGTTATCCACTATGGCCGATGGCGGAGTAGGTCTCACCGGCAGGGTGTTGGGGGAAATACCTGCGATCAGCTTCTTGGCCACCCAGAAGTAGTTCATTGGCTGAGGCTTGGCTCCGATCGGATTGGCGGTCGGGAAGGACGCGTAGATCTGGGTGTTGGCCTCGTCCGAGATCCAGGAGCAGATCGCTATACTGTCAGGATGTCCAAGCATGCTGCGCGGGATGCACAGCTCCGAAACGAGATTGCCGGTCCAACCTCCATAGCTACAAGCATTGGACCAACCGCGCCAGTTCCAGGCACCCGCGACCCAGTTGCTGTTCTCATACCAGCCCATGCCGCCAGCGAAGTAGTAGATGTAGTCAGGCAGGTACCGGCCTGAGAAGGTGACGTGATTGTATCCGTCAGCGGTCCCGCCAGAGCCTGGAAGCATATCAGTGTCGAAGGCGATGAACCAATCATATTGGCCATCTTGCTGATTGGCATAGGTCCCGGTGACCGCGCAGTAGACCGTGGTATCATTCCAGGTGAAGAAGAAGTTGGTGCCGCCGTCATTGGCCATCAGCTCATCGGTCTCCCAGGTGGTGCCCCCCAGCACGGGAGCCGAGCTCTCGACCACGCCGTCAGTGGTATTGGGTGTGGTGTACGTCAGAGCTAGGGTCAGGGCCGGCAGCAAGAGAACCGCTAGGCTCGCCATAATGCCTGACTTGGTGATCCTCATCTCGTCCTCCTTTCGGACCTCGCGCCCGACCCGTTCTCGCCAGATGCCGCGAGAACGCCGGGCGTACCTCACCATGCTTTCGACTGGATTTCATTATACTACACGGTTGAGAGATATGTCAATTTCGATGCGACCGGGCCAATGCGGCTCCATCGACTCTTAGCCCGAATCGGTGGATTGCATCCAATGGGCTGGCGTCCTCATAAGTGTAATCGAGCCAGAACATAGCAAACCGCACCCCGAAACCCGCGACTAGACCCCGTTGCCAAGGTAAGTGATAGGCGCTGTCGGACCCAGTGCCTATGCGCCGCCGCCAACCCAGGCGGGCCTCGAACTCATCAGACAGCAAGGCCGCGAGACCC
>DATKKY010000154.1:0-2819 GCA_035542695.1 bacterium
GGATTGTCAGCCGTCACGCCGGCGCTGTCCCAGTCCACCGGGGCAAACTGAAAGGCGTAACCAGCATCGAGCAGCGCGGCGTAGGCATTGATGTCCTTGTCCTCATAGGCATGGGCCAAGACCCTTAAACACTCGCTGACGGTTGCCCGGCCCTCGGAGCAAGTGTTGTGGGCCGGGTTGCATTCCCTGTCGCTGCTGCAGCCACAGAATAACCATGTGGCACATACGGCAGCTACTACGAAAGCGCATGTGGGATAATGCAGCCGAAAACGCGCGCGTCCACCCGGTGCCAAACCCCACCTCCTTGAACTCGACGCTCAGTTTTAGTTTACCACGGCGGTGGAGTACCTTCAAGAGGTGAAATGAGGACCTTCCCTCACTTCTCACGCATATCTTCGACCAGAGGATTCGTAGGATCGGCCGCCTCGGCCCGCTCAAAGAAGCGTCGGGCATCGTCATTCCGGCCCTGGGCTTTGGCAATCGTGAAAGCCAGATGTAGAACACGGATGTCCTGAGGTTTCTGCGCCAGCAGCCGCTCAACACGGTCCCTTGCGGGTTCCCATTCCTTGGCAACGACATGGCCGAGCGTGGCGTACCACAAGAGCTCAGGCTCATCAGGATAGTAGCGCAGGCCTTCCTCCGCCACCGACAGGATCGCCGGGCCATCCTCCGCCCTACCCCGCGAAACGTAAGCTCGGGCAAGCGAAAGGTAGAACTCCGGAGCCCTAACGGCCTGCTGGCCGCGGATGGCCTCAAGCCGGGCTATGGCCTCATCAGGCTTGCCGGTGTCCAGCAAGTCGAGGGCGTCGGTGTATTCCGCGAAGCCCGCAGTCGCGCGCCGCACCCCGAAGTAGTCGAAACTCAGGGCCACAGTTATTGCCGTGGCGACCGCCACCATCACCGCTACCGAGGCCAGGCGCCGGGCCCGCAAGGCATCCCAGATCGCCACGGCTGCGACGGCGGCCCCCATCGCCACCAGCGGCACCAGCGGAACCCGATACCTTCCAGTAACGAAGAAAGCAATCGTGGTCACCGCATAGACCAGCATGAACTCGAGCACGAGCCGGCTGAAACCAAGTCGCAGCCCTCCCGCTCCGTCCACTCCGGCATGCCGCTCCGAGCCTGGCTCCCTGTCCGCCGGGCTGGGTGCGGGCGCCGCTCGGGCGAGCCATCTCAAGCCCAGCATCTGAGGCAGCGCCACCACAAACAGCCCCAGGAGGAGCCCGAAGCCCAACGGAAAGAGCCTCAGCGTGAGATAGCCCTTGCGGTGCGCCTCGTAGGGTTCATTGTTGGGAATCTCCACGTTGCCGATGAAGAGCGCAGCCTTCTTGAGCGTCAACCTCAGCCAGGTCACGGGCTCCTTGCGGATGAAGACGAAACCCTGCCGGAACCAGTAGTCCGAAATCTCGGACGGCTTGAGGCTTCGACCCCGAGCCTGCTCGGCAATAGCCCGCGTGTCCGCAAAACCTCCCCACCAGGATTCGTGGGTGCCCGGCACCACCGCTTGCATGCCATTGGACTGGGGATTGTTGCCGATGTAGAAGTTGACGCCGCCCTGCGACGCGACCGCTACCCAATCGCCCGAAACCACCCGATTGCGCACGGTCGCAAGCGCCGGCGGCAGCAAGAAGCCAACAAGGGCAAGTGTCACGAAAAGCCTTGCCATGGCACCCGGCGCCCTCCGCACCACTTTCACTGCCCACCAGATGAAGAACGGGCAGAAGACCAGGACTTCGGGGCGAGTGACCGCGTAAAGCCCAAACGCGAGGCCCGCCAGGCCGGCCAGCCGGACATCACTTCTCTCGGCAGCTAGCCAGGCCAGGTACAGGCCACCCAGCAGCAAGAAGACCAGCAGGACGGGCTGCAGCAGCTGAGAATCGAAGTACACCAGCACCCAATAGAGCGCGGTCACGAGCCCCGACACAAGACCAACCCGCTCGCCGTAGACCCGAGTGGCCAGGCTATAGGCCAAAACGCACGACACCGATCCCAGCACCAGCTGGACAATCCGTAGCGCCACCGCATTTGGGCCAAAGATCGCGATCAGGCCTGCCAGAAAATAGGAATAGAGCGGGGCCCGGAAATAAGGAGCGCTCCGGAGCTGATCATAGGGTGGGTTCCACACGCCCGTGGCCAGGCTTCTTGCCCACCCAAGATTGTACTCTTCATCCATGTAGAAAAGGTTGAAGTCGGGTTTGTGGCTGGCCTCGGCGAAATAAAGCCCGCGAAGGCCTAGAGCTACCAGGAAGACAAGTACCGCGTGGCGCCAGCGGAAAGCATAGGCCCGCCTGGCCACGGCACCTGGTTGCGTCGAACTCATGGCAGCAGTCATTTGGCGAATTCCCTATCTGGTCTCGAGGAGGCCGCGATGATGGATCAACCCCTACCGAGCACCAGCCGCTCCCTCCCGGGCGGCCCCAGACCTGAGCTCCCCAGCCTTCCGCGAACACTCCAGCGCCTTGGCTTCGTTTCCCACCGAGCGGTACGCAACAGCCAGATTAGCATAGGCCTGCGCATCGGCCGGATTGAGTTGGACCGCATGTTCCAGCGTTCGGACAGCGTCCTCAGGCCGCCCCAGCATGCCGTAAGCTGCTCCAAGATTGTTGTAGGCCTCAGCATTCATGGGTTGCAGCCGGACCGCCTTTTCAAGGAAAGCGACTCCCTTCATGGGCTGCTGCATATAGTGGCCATAGAGAATCCCCAGATGGAAGTTGGGCTCAAAACGATCCGGGTTGATCTTAAGAGCTTCTTCCCACATCTTCACTTGAAGAGCGAGGTCGCCACTGCGGTTTAGGCATTCATCAAGATCGATGTAGGTG